>JBPYDW010000273.1:0-2997 GCA_051986335.1 Vulcanimicrobiaceae bacterium
CATACACGACCCGGTCCGGCGATTGTGCGATCTGGCGAGGACGCAGCGGAATGCCCGCCCGCGCCAGCAATTGCGTTCCGCCGGCAGAGGGGCGAACGTCGATCGAGGTCAGCTGCGGCTGCAGCACGACAACGCCTCCGTCCGGTTTTTGCGCCAATGAAAGTGCGCGCAAGAGCTCTTCTAGCGGCACGAAGACCGTATTTCCGTGCATATACGGAGCCACGCCGGCCTGCGCCGAAAGCGGCCCGACGTCGTAGCGCCGGTCGCCGACCGAAAAACTGATCACCTGCGGTTGCGCGGTCGTGAACAGCACGTAACGTTCGCCCGGACGCCACGTCATCGCCGTACCGACGAGCGTGAGTAACTGCACCAAGCCCGGATCGTTGACGGCGATCGTTTGCGCGCCGTCGACGGTTTGGAGGTGCGACGCGTGCAGCGTCGTGCCGTCGAAGACGAAGGTAACGGTCGTATCGGCGCGCGCAACGCTCACGCACGTTAGCAGCGCCGTCAGCGCGGTGAGACTAAAAATCCGACCGGCGCAGCGGTTGATCCAGTTCAACGTTTCCCCCTGGCAGCGTTGCAAGTTTGCGACCTTCAACGGTCACCTGCACCGCATCGATGCCCGGTAGAGCGGTTAACGTGTAAACGAGCGCTTTGAACTCGCCGTTCTCCCCAAACGTCCCGCCAACTCCTTTGGCGACTTCGCCCGAGAGATCGACGGTCGCCGTCGTTCCGTTAACGGTTACCGAGTTCACTCGAGTTCCGGGAGGAAAGCGCACGGCCTCGACGTCCGCCGGCGGCCCGGCGACGGCCGCAACGGCCGCGAATAGCGCCGCATTATGCAGGTGCTCGGTGGCGGTTTCACTTGGTTGTTGCGGTCGCATCGAAACCGGCCACGTCGCCTGAGTCTTGCCGTCGATCTCGGTATAAGAAACGGGAATTTGCGACGGCACAGCAGTTTGCTCGCGGCGGCTAAGAAACCACCACGAAGCTGCAGCAACGACGATCAACAGCGCGATGAGGAAGAGCGTCCGTGATTTCTTCACGGGCCGCGTACTTCTCCCCGCGCGCGCCGTTTGCCTATGCGCTGCGCCGGTGCTCCAGGCATCGCTTTCGTTCCGGCGAAGCTCGCGGGGCGGAGGACTCTCATGCTTGCCGTCGGTGAACGCGCTCCGGAGTTTGCCCTGCCCGATGCTCGCGGGAATGTCGTTCGCTCGGCGGATTTTCGCGGACGTCCACTGGTCGTCTATTTTTATCCCAAAGACCAAACCTTGGGCTGCACGATCGAGGCGCGCACGTTTCGCGACCGGTACGAGTCCTTTACCGACGCCGGCGCCGACGTCGTCGGCATCTCTTCCGACGATTCGGCTTCGCACGCGACCTTTGCACAACGCAACGGGCTGCCGTTTTATCTGCTCGCCGACGCCTCCGGCGAGGTGCGGCGTGCGTTCGGCGTTCCTAAGACGTTGGGGCTTTTGCCGGGAAGGGCGACGTTCGTACTCGACCCAGACGGCATCGTGCGCTACGCCTACAACTCGCAGTTCACGCCGGCAGCACATGCTGCAAATGCGCTGTCAGCGCTGCGAGCGATGGCAGCGGGGCGGTGAGCCGATGAGTGCGCCGGCCGTTGAGATCTCAACCGGTAACGTGGAGCTTCACAGCGGCGGCGATGCGATGGGCGCCTACGTTGCCGGCCCAGCCGGAATAGCGGCCGGCCCGGGCATCATCGTCTTTCAAGAAGCGTTCGGGGTGAACGCGCATACGCGCGACGTCTGCGAACGTTTTGCCCGGCTCGGCTTCACGGCGATTGCGCCGCAGCTGTTTCATCGAACCGGCACGGACGTCGAACTGCCGTACGGCGATTACTCGCTCGTGCAGCCCCACATGTCAAAGATTACCAACGACGGCCTCGTCACCGATGCTCGCGCGGCGTTCGACTGGCTCGAAGGCGAAGCGCGCGTCGAACGCGGGCGCATCGCTGCTGCCGGCTTCTGCCTGGGCGGCCGCGCGGCGTACCTGGCCAACGCGCATTTTCCGCTGCGTGCGGCGATTTCTTTTTACGGCGGAGGCATCGCTCCCGATCTGCTGGACCTCGCCGGCAAGCAGCACGGTCCGATCTTGATGTTCTGGGGCGGCTTGGACAAGCACATCACCAGCGACAACTATCGCGCCGTCGCCGACGCCCTCACGCAGGCGGGGGCAACGCACGAGCAGGTCGTATTTCATCAAGCCGACCACGCCTTCTTCAACGACGCGCGCCCCAACTACAACGCCATGGCGGCGCCGCAGGCGTGGAGCTTGGTGCAGTCGTTCCTGCGCGTCTACGGCGTGCTTCCGGAGGGCGCCCAGAGTTAAACTATGCCCGCCTTACGCAAGACGGCGTAGAGCGCTTCCATCAGCTTGCCGACATTATCGACCGTGGGCTGGCTATTGAGCGAAACCGCGAGAACGACGTCTTTCTTGGGAAAATACTCGTACAGCGTGCGGTACCCTAGCGTCTCGCCTTCGTAAAACCACACGCTCCCTTCTCGAGGTGCCATGAACTGCGCGACGCCCAGGCCGAACGTTCTTGGATCGTTCGCGCTCGAGGCTGCCACCGGCTGGCCGGTTTTCAACGATACCAGCGTCGTCATTTCGGCCCGCTGCTTATCGGGCAGTAGCGGTCCGCGAAAAAGATCTCGCGACCAATGCGTCACGTCCGGAAGGCTGGCAACGATTGCCCCGGCGCCGCGGGCCCACGACACGCTCATCCCTTTGAGGTCGCGGCCGAACAGCGCCGTCAGATCCTGGCCGGGATTGCGGTTGTCGAAATAGCCCGCCGGCATGCGCGATAGAACTGCGGCCGGATAGATGTGATCGGAATAATACGTATTACGCAAGCTCAGCGGCGTGAAGAGCTTCCGTTGTAGCTCGAGGGCGTAGGTATGACCGGTGACGCGCTCGACGATCATCTCCGCCAGAACATAGGCAGTGTTCGAATACTCCCAGCGCTTTCCC
>JBPYDW010000274.1:0-4632 GCA_051986335.1 Vulcanimicrobiaceae bacterium
GCTTGCGCGTTGGACTGCTTTCGATCGGTCGCGACGGCGAGGCGATCGACGTTGCCGATGGGACGGCAAAACCGCGGTTATACCTGCAACCTGGAACGGTGATTGCCAGCGCTGCCCAGCTCTTGCCACGCAGTCCGGCCAGCGAACTGCTGGAGCTCTCGGAGCTTCCGACTGCGGCCGGCGACCTTTTGTTCGCGCGCGTACGCCGGCCGTCGCTCTACGAGATCGCCGGACCGCCCTCCGCTTCGGGAGTACGCTTCGCGCTCGATTTGCTGGCAAAATGCGAGACCGATCTGCTGGTGATCGACGGCGCAGTCGATCGTGTCGCGGCGCTGGCAGGCGGGTCCGAGGCGATCGTCGTTGCCACCGGCGCAGCCGCGGCATCAACGCCGGAGCAAGCCGCGCAAGAGGCCCGCGCGCTGGTGCAGCGCTTGCGCGTTCCGGCCGTCGATCTCGATCGGCCGCGCATCGACGTCGAGGGCGCGCTCACCGTCGATGTGGCAGCGACGCTGATCGGCGGCGGCGAGAAGCGTCAAGTCGTTGTGCGAGACCCGACGCAGGTGGCGCTCGGCGGAAAGGCATTTCTTGAAGTCATATCCCGTCTCGACGTGCGATGCCGCCGGCCGCTGATGCCGGTTGCCGTTACGATCGCATCGATTGGGCCATCGCGCTACTTCGAACCGGTTACTTTCGCGCGCGACGTTGCGCGCGCGACGGGGTTGCCGACTTTCGACGTATATGCGGGCAGCATGGCGGCATGAACGTCAACGCGATCGTCGACGACCTTACTTCCACCGCGCTCGACGTGGATTGGTTCGTACGTGAGTTGGAGCCGGTCAGCGAATATGGTCGCCGTAGCTTCGCACGGTTGGAGCCGTTCCGAGCCGGTGCCGAACGTGCCGCGCAGGCGCGCGCCGCCCGCACGATGCAGATCGCACATCGACTCGATTCGAAACGGCTCGACGCGTTACGCGACGTCTTGCGAAGCGCGCCGGATGCATTGCCGGCCATCGCGCGCGCCGGTTTGGGAGACGTCCTGACCGATTCCGATCTCCTGACGTTGCTGCGATTTTGCGACGCATTCGCTCGTATCCGCACGCTGACCACCGATGCCGGCGAAGCGATTCCGGCGGTCGACGATGCGGAGGTGCAAGCGGTAGCAGCCGCGCTCGAGCCCGGCCGGTCCGGAAAGTTCGGCTTCTACCTGAGCGACGATCTGCAGGCAGACATACGCCCCGCGCGCCGGCGCGAGCGGGACGCACAAGACGCGTACGAGCGCGAGCGGGCGCGTATTGCCGCGCGGGCGGGAGAGGCGCTGCAGCGCGACGACCTCGAAGGCGAGTTTATCGTCTTGCGGGCAAACGGCCCGGCTGCGCTGCCGCCCGGCGTACGCGTGATACGCGAAGCACCGACCTATCTGCTGTGCGAGATCGAGCTTGACGAAGCCGCGCTGGAATCGCTGCGCGAGCGGGACGCGGCGATCGCGGCAGTTGCTGCCGCCGAAGAAGCGGCACGCAGCGCGCTCTCCGCCGGCGTACGCGAAAGGTGCGGCGGCCTCGAGCGCGGCGCGGGCTGGCTCGGCGAGGTCGACGTGCTGGTCTGCGCCGCACAGTTTGCACAAACGTACGAGTGCCGCGCAGCCGAGGTTTGCGGGGCCCCGGTTCTTTCGTTCGAACATGCGCGTTTTCTCCCGCTGGCGCAACTGCTCGCCCGCGAAGGACGAAGCTATGCGCCGATCGATGTCGAGCTGACCGGCGTGGCAGTGCTTAGCGGCCCGAACATGGGCGGCAAGACGGTCGCACTGCGCACTTGCGGCGCGGTTGCGCTGTGCGTCGCGTTCGGCATACCGGTGCCGGCCAAGCGCGCACGCGTCGGCCTGTTCGATCGTATCTCGTGGATCGGCATCGGCGCGCAATCGCCGCAAGACGGTGGATTGCTCTCGGCATTCGCAAGTGAAGTCGTACGGTTACGCGCTCTCTTGCAGGCCGGCACGAAACGCACGCTGGTTCTCGCCGACGAATTTGCGCGTACGACGACGCCGCGAGAAGGCCGCGCGTTGCTTATTGCGGTGATCGAACGACTGCGCGCACAAGGTGGCTGCGCGTTTGCGGCGACCCATCTCGCCGGCGTCGCGATGGCCGCCGGCGTGCGTCACCTCGCGGTGCGCGGCCTGCGCGGTATTCCGCGAAGGCCCGATACTCACGATTTGGAGCGCGCGCTCGTCGTGCTGGCCGACTCGATGGACTATACGCTCGTTGAAGTCTCCGACGACTCGGCCGCGCCGGCCGACGCGATTGCGCTAGCTTCGCTGCTCGGCCTGGACGACGGCATCGTGGAGGCCGCCCGCCGGGCGCTATGATTAGCTCGCCGCCTCATCAGGGTGATGCCGGACCGCCAGCGAAAGCAGGCCGTGATGGAACCGCTCATCATTACGTGCGCGCCGGTCGGCGCTGAGGTAATGCCCGAGCAGACGCCGCACCTTCCGGTGACGCCGGCGGCGCTGGGCGAGACCGCGCGTAAGATCCGGGAGGCGGGCGCCTCAATCGTTCACGTGCACTGCCGCAACGACGACGGCAGCAACACGCATGACGTTGCGCGCTTCGAGCAAGCCTACGTGGCGATCCGTCGCAACAGCGATTTAATCGTGCAGTTTTCTACCGGCGGCGCAATCGGTATGACTCCACACGAACGAGCGGCGGTTCTGCAACTGCGCCCGGAGATGGCGACGCTCACCTGTGGTACGGTCAACTTCGGCGACGACGTTTTTGAAAACTCATTTCCGATCATGCGCGGGATTCTAGCGAAGATGCGCGAGTTCGACGTTCGGCCGGAGCTAGAGATCTTCGACAAGGGTCACATCGCCAACGCGCGGCGGCTGGCGAAAGAAGGCGCGCTTGCACTGCCGCAGCATGCCGACTTCGTGCTCGGCGTTCCCGGCGGTTTGGAGGCGACGGTGCAAAACTTGTGCGATTTGGTCGATGACCTTCCCCCCGGCTGCACGTGGTCGGTGGCCGGCATCGGCCGCGGCCAGCTTCCGCTTGCAATGGCCGCGATCGCGATGGGCGGTCACGTCCGCGTGGGCCTCGAGGACAACTTGTATTATTCTAAGGGCAGGCTGGCGACGAACGAGGAGTTGGTCGCGCGCGTCGCTCGCATTTCCGAAGAGGCGGGTCGTCCGCTGGCATCGCCAGACCAAGCGCGAGCGATCCTCGGTTTGGGCCCGATGCGCTCGCCGCAAGGAGTCGCGGCGGGGACGGCCAACTAGCGGCGGCCGATGTTCACATACGTCGTCCGGCGGACGCTTCAAGCGATCCCGCTCTTGCTGCTTATATCGATGATCCTTTTCCTCATCGTCAATAATGCGCCGGGCGGTCCACTCGCGCCGTACCTACAGAATCCGCATATAACGCCGGCCGATATCGCGCGCCTCAAACACAACCTGGGAATGGATCAGCCGCTGCCGATTCAGTACGTCAAGTGGCTCACCCACATCTTCACCAGCGGCGGCGATTTCGGCTATTCGACCAGCAACTCCGAGCCGGTTACGCAAGCAATCCTGGAGCGCATGCCGGCCACGCTCCTGCTGATGGGCGCCTCGCTGGTCATCTCGCTCGTGCTGGGCGTCGCCGCCGGAATCTTTGCGGCGCTGCGGCCCTACTCGATCGGCGACTATCTGGTTACCACGCTGGCCTTTTTCGGTCAATCGATGCCGACGTTTTGGTTTGCGTTGATGCTGCAGCTGCTGTTCGCGGTGCACGGCATCCCCTTACCCGGCGGCTATCAGATTCAACTTCCGTCGTCGGGACTCTCGAGCGGAGATCCGCTGACCTGGTCCAACTTCATCGCCGAGCCCGGCGACTTTCTCGAACATTTAGTGCTGCCGGCGATCGTGCTGTCGCTGGCAGGTTTGGCAACGTACAGCCGCTTCATGCGCTCGTCGATGCTCGAGGTGACCAAGACCGACTACATGCGCACCGCCTCGGCAAAGGGCTTGGATTTCCGAACGGTCGTCTTCAAACACGGTTTCAAGAATGCGCTGATTCCGCTGGTAACCGTGATCGCACTCTCGCTGCCGGGACTGGTCGCCGGCGCAATCGTGACCGAGACGCTCTTCGCGTGGCCGGGAATGGGCCGCTTGTTCATCAATGCGCTGCTGCAGTCGGACATCGCGCTACTGATGGGCTACCTCAGTTTGGTTGCGGCGCTGGTCGTGATCTTCAACTTGCTGGCCGACGTCTCGTACGCCTGGCTGGACCCGCGCGTGAAGTACGACTGAGGGAACGAGATGGCTACTACCTTAGCCCCGGGAGCCCCGTTACTCGACGTCGCCGAAGATGAAGTCTACTCCAAGGTAAACTTCTGGACGCGGTTGCGCCGGCACAAGCTGGCCGTCACCGCGATGGTTGTGCTGGCGGTGATCGTACTGTCGGCGATTTTGGCTCCGTTGCTCTCGCCGTTCGATCCCACGTTCATCGACACCAAATACTGGCACGGCGATCCGCTTCCGCCATGCTTCGTCGACGCGGCGAATTGTCACGGCCACATCCTCGGTACCGACGAGGTCGGCCGCGACTTGCTCTCGCGCCGGTTCTACGGTGCCCGCATTTCGCTCGAGGTCGGGCTGTTCGCCGT
>JBPYDW010000275.1:0-16788 GCA_051986335.1 Vulcanimicrobiaceae bacterium
GCAACGGTCTCGCGAGCTCGATCGGCGTGTCGATGTTCCCGAACGACGGAATCGACGGACAGACGCTCTTCTTCTCGGCCGACGAAGCGCTGTATCAAGCCAAACAGGCCGGCAAAAACCAATTCCGCTTCTTTGCGCGATCGGGCAAAGACGAGGACAAACCTGCCTCCGAAAACGCCACCGCTTAAAGTCGAAATCCTGACAACAGTCGTCGGCTCGTCGCCCAGCCGGATAGTATAAAGAGAGATAAAGTTTTATCCGGAAAGGCCAACGTGATCAAACACGACGTAGTCGTCATTGGCGGCGGTCTCGCCGGCATGCGCGCCGCGGTGGAAGCCGCGGAGCGCGGAGCCGACGTGGCCATCGTCTCAAAAATGCATCCGGTTCGCAGCCATTCGGGTGCGGCGCAGGGCGGTATCAACGCAGCGCTCGGCAACCGCGAAGAGGACTCGCCGGAAGCGCATACGTTCGACACGGTTAAGGGCTCGGATTATCTGGCAGACCAAGACGCGTCGGAAGCTATGTGCGAAGACGCGCCGAAGCAGATCATCTGGCTCGAGCACCGCGGTTGCATCTTCTCACGTATGCCCGACGGACGCATCGCACAGCGGCCCTTCGGCGGCGCCGGAACGCCGCGCACCTGCTATTCCGCCGACGTCACCGGCTTGGTCATCCTGCACACGCTGTGGGAGCAGCTCGAACGTTTCAAGGTAAAGGTCTACGAAGAGTATTTTTGCACGGCGCTGTGCGTCGAAGACGGCGTCGGGACCGGGGTCGTCGCCTACAATATGCGCAACGGGCAGGTCGAGCTGATCGTGGCCAAGGCCACCATCTTTGCCACCGGCGGCGCGGGGCGCATGTACGCCAAGACCACCAACGGTTACGCTTCGACGGCCGACGGCATGGGCATCGCTTTCAAAGCCGGCATCCCGCTGATGGACATGGAGTTCATGCAGTTTCATCCCACGACGCTCAAGGTGAACGGCGTGTTGATGACCGAGGGCGCGCGCGGCGAAGGCGCCTATCTGCTCAACGCCGACGGCGAGCGCTTCATGTTCAAGTACGCGCCAAATAAGGGCGAGCTGGCGTCGCGCGACGTGGTTTCGCGCGCCGAATGGACGGAGATCACCGAAGGCCGCGGCGTGGACGGCTGCGTCTTCCTCGACATGCGTCATCTCGGCCGCGAAAAGATCCTCGAGCGTTTGCCCCAGATACGGGAGCTCGCGCTCGACGCCACCGGCAAGGACGCGGTCGACGAGCCGATTCCGATCCTTCCCGGCGCGCACTACACGATGGGCGGCATCGAGACGAACAAGTTTGGCGCCACCCGCGTTCCCGGCGTCTACGCGGCCGGCGAATGCGCCAACGTCAGCGTGCACGGCGCCAATCGTCTGGGCGGCAACTCGTTGCTCGAAACGATCGTCTTCGGCTCGCGATCGGCGGCACATGCGATGGACTACATCAAAGGGCTGGGCGACGTCCGGCCCTCGGAGAAGACACTTCGGCGCGAACAGGATCGCGTCAAAGAACTGCTGGCGCGAACCAGTGGTACGCGCGCTCCGCAGCTGCGCCGCAAGATGAACGAAACGATGGCCGAGAACACTTTCATCTTCCGCAACGAGGCGCAGCTTGCCAAGGCGGTCGAAGATCTGGTTGCCATTCGCCGCGAGTTCGACGCGGACGTCTACGTGATGGACAAGTCCAGCACGTTCAATACCGACCTCGTCGGAACGTTCGAAACCGATTTCCTCATCGACACGTCGCTATGCTTGGCGACCGGCGCGCTGGCGCGAAAGGAATCTCGCGGTGCGCAATCGCGTACCGATTATCCGGAGCGAGACGATGAGAACTGGATGATCCATACGCTGGCCTGGCGCCAACCCAGCGAGCCTCCGCGGCTCGACTACTCGCGCAAGGTGACGATTACGAAGTACGAACCGACGGTGAGGTCCTACTAAACGATGGCCAAAGTTACACTCGACCTGTTCCGCTTCGACGAAGCGGTCGATACAATTCCGCATCGCGACAAAGTCGTTGTCGACATTCCGGAGACCACTACGGTGCTCGACGCCCTCGAGTTCGCCAAAGCGGAAGTCGACGGGTCGATCTCCTTCCGGCGTTCCTGCCGCTCGGCGATCTGCGGTTCGTGTTCGATGAACATCAACGGCGTCACCGGGCTCGCATGCAAGACGCCGTGCAACTCGGTGATGGACGAGTCGGGCACGATTCAGATCGATCCGATGCCTAACTTCCAGCCGATGAAGGACATGGTGGTGCACATGGACCCGTTCTGGGACAAGTACGTGCGCCTCAAGCCGTATCTGCAGCCGGTCGACAAGGACAGCGATCATCCCACCGAGCGCCGCGTCAGTCCGGAAGATATGCAAAAGCTGGTGGCCGTAGCCAACTGCGTGATGTGCGCCACCTGCTACGCTCTTTGCCCGGTGGTCAGCGTGGATCCGGCGTTTGCCGGACCGGCCGCGATTGCCTACGCCTACCGCTTCATCGAAGACGTGCGCGACGGCGAGCGTAAGGAACGCATCGCGCAGATCAGCGAAGACTATTTGTGGCTGTGCGCGCACTGCTACGCATGTTCGTATTGCCCCAAGCACGTCGATCCCAACGACCGCATCATCGACGTCAAGCGCGCGGCGATCAAGGACCGGGTGATGATGGACGAACGCGGCCCGAGGCACGCGCTCACCGTGGTGAAGACGATCAAGCAAACCGGAATGCTGGCCGAGACCGAGCTCATTCAGGGAACGATCGGCCGGTTCAACGTCGTCGGGTTGCTCAAAGTGGCGCCCCTCGGCTTACGTATGGCCTACAAGGGCAAACTTCCGCCGGTGTTTCTCAAGCCGATTCCAAAAGTCGACGAAGTACGGACGATCATCAATTCCCTGGAGGTCCCAGTTTCATAATGGCTACCACGCTGCTGCCCGAAGAGCTGCCGCTCGACGCGCACATCCGCACCCATGCCGCGGAAACCAAGCGTTACGGCTTCTTCCCCGGCTGTGTCGCCAAAGAGTCGTGCAAAGAGCTCTTCAACTCCGCCATGCTGTTGGCCGACAAACTCGGCATAGAGCTCATCGAGCTCACCGCCGCGTCGTGCTGCGGTGCGTCGGTCGTCAACGATGTGAATCGCGACGTTGCCCGCGTGCTCAACGCGCGCACCTATGCGCAGGCAGAAGCGCTCGGTCTCGACGACGTCATCACCATCTGCTCCACCTGCACCGGTCACATGCGCGCCGCCAACAAGGAGCTGCGCGAGAGCGAAGACCGCATGAATCAGGCCAATGCGATTCTCGGGAAGTTCGGTGCAAAGTATAAGGGCACGGTTACGGTGCGCCATCTACTGTGGCTGCTGATCGATGACATCGGCTTGGATCGCATACGCAGCATGGTCGTGCGCCCACTCAACGGCCTCAAGGTGGCGCCGTTCTACGGCTGCCACATCATCCGCCCGGAATCGGTAAACGGCTGGGAGTCGGCTCGCCGTCCCCACTCGCTAGAGGATCTGATCGAGGCCATCGGCGGCGAAGCGATCGACTACGCCGGCAAAACGCGCTGTTGCGGTTTCCACATCCAACTCGAAAAGGATAACGTCGCCGCCGACATGGTCGGGCAGAACATGCGCATGGCTGCCGACCACGGCGCGCAAGCGGTGTTAACGCCTTGCCCGCTCTGCCATCTCGCGCTCGACGGTTACCAGCAAGACGCCGCCGCGCGCTGGGGCCGCACCGATCTGCCGACGTTCCACTTGCCGCAGTTGGTCGCGTTCGCCCTCGGCGTTCCCGTCGACAAGCTCGGCCTCAACAAGCACCTCATCGATCCGAGAACCCTACTGGTAGAACAAGACCTCTTATCCTAGGAGGCTAGCCATGGAACTCTCGCCCTACCTCAATTTTCCGGGCACGTGCGAAGAGGCGTTAAACTTCTACGCAAAATGCCTCGGCGGCACGGTGGAAGGACTCAACCGCTTTGCCGGCTCGCCGATGGAGTCGCAAGTTTCGCCGGACTGGTCGCAAAAGGTGATGCACGCCACGCTGAAAGCCGGCGACGTGTCGTTTATGGCGTCGGACCCGCCACCGAGCAGCAATACCAAGTACGGCGATAACATTTCGCTGTGCATAGCCACGAACGACGTGCCCGAAGGCGAGCGCATCTTCAATGCACTCTCCGCGGGCGGCAGCGTCGATATGCCGTTCGCCGATGCGTTTTGGGGCGGAAAGTTCGGGATGTTCACTGACAAATACGGCGTCGCCTGGATGGTGAGTGCCGGTCACGGGCAACAGTAGCGCTTCATTCCTCGCCCGGCAAATCGTCGGGACGCTCGAAGCCGCTCTCGGCCTCACGGCGAAGAGCGGCTTTCTCACGCTTGCGGTCATAGACGGTTTCGTCTTCGTGGGCGCCGGCCGGGCGCAAATTCGTCGGCGGTCCGAGTCGCGGTACGACTTTCGCTTTCTTCCGGCGCCGCTTTCCCTTGGCCATACGGCACCTCCCGTAGGATAGTTTACCCGATGCAGGCAACCGCCTTGAGGTGATCGCGCAGGCAGCTCGCTCGGACGCCGACGTCACCACGCTACGCGACAACGCCGGCCGCTGGGCACGCCGCAGCCCCGCCGCAAAGGCTCGTCTGCTCGCAGACGTCACGCGCTGCACGCACGCGCAGGCGCGCACATGGGCGACGATCGCCGCGCGCGCAAAGGGCATCGCCGAGACGCCGCTCGAGGGCGAAGAGTGGATCAGCGGTCCGTGGGCGCTGCTCTACGCGCTCAATCGCTACCGGGAAACGCTGCAACGGATCGCGCGTACCGGAGCGCCGCAGATCCCACCCGGCCGCGTGCGCACGCGCCGCGACGGTCGCACCGTTGTCGACGTCTTTCCCGAGACGGCATACGATCGCGTGTTGCTCAGCGGCGCAAGCGCCGAAGTATGGATGCAAGACGGCGTCACTCCCGCAAATCTTGCCTCAACGCTCGGTCTCTTCTACCGCGAGACCGATCCGCCGGGTCGGGTAGCCCTCGTCCTCGGAGCCGGAAATATCGCTGCGATCGCTCCGCTCGACGTGCTCTACAAATTGATCGCCGACGGGGCAGTCTGCATCCTCAAGCTCAACCCGGTCAACGAGTATCTCGCGCCGATCCTCAACGCTGCGTTGGCTCCGTTAGTGAGCGAGGGTTTCGTGCGCATCGTCACCGGCGGTGCCGACCTCGGAGCGCAGTTGGTTCGGCATCCCGGCATCGACGAAATCCACATCACCGGCAGCCGGCACACGCACGACGCGATCGTCTTCGGAACGGGACCCGATGCCGCCGAGCGCAAACGCCGCAACGACCCGATCGTGCAGAAGCCGGTAACGAGCGAGCTGGGGAATGTGAGTCCAACGATCGTCGTCGGCGGCGACTGGAGCGATGCGGATATTCGCTTTCAGGCCGAACATATTGCTACCCAAAAGCTGCACAACGCCGGATTCAATTGCGTCGCCTCGCAGGTGCTCATCCTGCCGGCGCAATGGGGCGGTACGCCGAAGCTTCTGGCCGCCATCGAAGAACTGTTGCGGCGAATGTCCTCGCGACCGCAGTACTATCCCGGAAGCGATGCGCGCCGAGCCACCGTGCTCGCCAATCGCGACGCCGCACACGGAGCGGCGACGCTGCTTCGCGTCGACAGCGAAGACGCAAGCGAACCCGCGTTTAGCGAGGAGGCGTTCTGCGACCTGTTAGCCGTTACGCAGATCGCCGGCGATACGCCGTCGTACCTGTCGCAGGCGGTGTCCTTCGCCAACGATCGCCTGCAGGGGTCGCTTGGGGCGAATCTCATCGTTCATCCCGAAACGGAACGCAAACATCGCGCCGCGGTAGACACGGCGGTTTCCGAGCTGCGATATGGTTGCGTCGCAATAAACATCTGGACGGGGGGCGGATTCCTACTGACGCAGACTCCTTGGGGTGCCTATCCCGGACACACGCTCCACGACGTCGGCTCCGGCATCGGCGTCGTGCACAACTCGCACCTCTTCTCGCGCAGTTTAAAATCCGTCGTGCGCGGACCGTTTGCGCCATTTCCGCGCAGCGTCGCCGGCTACGGTGCGACCCTGCTGCCGCGGCCGCCGTGGTTCATCACCAATCGGATGGCAGCGCGTATCGGCGAGGCATTGTGCGATTACGAGTTTCGGCCTTCCTGGCCGCGCTTAGCGCGAGTCGCCGCGCTGGCGATGCGCGGCTAGCCGACGTCGATCCCACCTTCGCACGCCCAGTGCGATCAGCACCACAAATCCCACGATCAACAGAGCATCCATTTTATCTCCTCACCTTTGTTTGCGGAGTTGCGCCTCCACCGCACGCTCGATCGGCCGGTCTTCGAAACCGAGCGATCGCGATTGCGCCACATAGCGCTCGGCCAGCTGATCGAGTCGCGCGCGCTGCGGCGCTCCACTAGCCCGCGCGGAACCGGCCACGAACGTCCCGCGCCCGCGCCGCGTCTCGAGCACGCCTTGGCGCTCGAGCTCGGCATAGGCGCGATTGACGGTATTGGGATTGACGCCCAAGGCCGCGGCCACGCCCCGAACCGGCGGCAGACGCTCGCCGCGCCGCAGCACGCCACGCGCCAGCGCGTGCAGCAGCTGATCTTGCAGCTGCACGTACACCGGAACCGGCGAACGATCGTCGAGACGCAGGTCGGTAATCCGCATAGTGTCCTAGTGTCTTAATACACTGTGACACGCTACGCAGGCATAGTCAAGCCGCCGCATGTAAAGAGCAGGTGCGGCAGCTTTAACGAATCGCGCTTACGTGCCGGTCGCTATCAGCGCCCCGATGACCGCCGCATCATCGTCAGCGGCGCTCTTTTTTTCCGGTGCCCCACTGACGTAGCGCATCAGGTCGCGCCGATACGCCCGCACGATGCGGTCGAACCTCATCCCCAATCGGTTGGCCACCGCAATCGAGCGCGCGTTCTCGCGATCGATCAACGAATAGACGCGCGGCAAACGCCGCTCGTTCAACGCGTAGGCCAGCACCGCTCGCGAGGCCTCGGTTGCGTACCCTTTGCCCCACTCCGAGCGGATTAGGAACCAAGCGATCTCGACGTCGCGCGTGTCCGGGATGTAGGTCAAGCCGCACTCGCCGATGACGCGGTCGCTGGCCTTCTCAACCACGGCTTCGATGCCGAATCCGTCGCGCTGGTTGCGCTCGTTGAAGCGTTGGAGGATGCCGGGAACGTCGTCCGTGCCGCGTACTCCCACCGGAATATAGCGCATTACCTCGGCGTCGCAGAACATCTGGGCGGCGGCGGCCTCGTCGCCGGGCACGTTCCAGGGCCGAAGCCGCAGGCGCTCGGTTACGATGGATTTCACGGCGAAACCGGCACGCCCGCTCCGCGCAGCAGCTCCAGCACCCGGTCGTGCGGCAGACCGAAGAACGTTATTCCGTCGCGTCCGGTCATCGTCTTTGCCGAGAAGAGCGCGTCGTAGATCGCCTCTTGCGTCGCTTCCGCCGTCCCTTCGTACAGCGCGTTCAGCACGCTGCCGTCTTCCAGCGTCGCCCTCGCCGGCGCGCTGATGTCGAAGTCGGCGTTGCGGTTATAAACGAACGACGTCGAGAACGCGATGAACAGGTCGCCGCTGCCGATATCCGATGAGAGGCCGGTGCGACCCATGCCCATCGCCGCCCGCAACGCGAGGGCGTGCAGCTGGCGCGAATCCATCGGCGCATCGGTGGCGACCACCACGATGATGCTTCCCGAGGCAGCGCGGCCGCGCAACGAGACGTGCCGCGGAAAGACCGGCAGGTCGACGTCGTGCAACTTCTGTCCGACGGGAACACCGGCGATGGTCAGCTGATCGCGGCGGCTGCTGGTGTTGTCGTTGACCAGCACCCCGACCGTGTAGCCGCCCAGCGACGCCGGCAAGACGCGCGACGCCGAACCGATTCCCGCTTTGAACCCGAAGGCTTTCATCCCGGTTCCCGCTCCGACGCTCCCGCGCGCAAATTGTCCGGGCTGCGTTCGATCGATCAGCGCAGCGACGTCATCGGCGGTTATCACGCGCTCGCGAATCGCGTTGAGTGCCGCATCGTCGCATTCGGCTACCACCGGAAGCGGCACGTCGTCGGAGATGCCGACGCGCGGATAATGACGCAGGACCCAGGTGACCACGCCGTCGTCGGCACGGCCAACGGCCAATGTATTGGTGAGCACGATCGGCTCTTCCAGATATCCCGACTCCTCGATCCAGTGCGTTCCGGTCATCTCGCCGTTGCCGTTGAATGCGACGCTTGCGGCGGCGGGCTTGTGATTCCATGGATCGGTATTGGGCATCACGACCGTGGCCCCGGTGCGGATCGAATCCCCTTCGATTTTGGTCAGATGGGCCACCCGAACGCCGGCCACATCGGTGATTCCGTCCAAGGGGCCGGGTGCCAGCAGCCCCACGCGAAACGGCACGCGCGCCCCCGCGGGTATAACACCCGCAACGACCAGCACGAGGGTTAAGCAAAGCAAACGACTGCGCAAAAAGGGTCCTTTCACGACCCACCTACCCGCCTGGAGGGGCGGCAGGCCAGTAATCCGAGTTCGGCTAAGTCGGCAATGACTCGAGTATTTTCTCGCACCTTTCGAAGAGGACCATAGACATTCTTATCGTCCCGAATAAGATCGATGCCCTAAAGGTTCACTCCAACCTTTCGGCCGCGCAATTGATGGAGCATGCTCTCGACCGCGGCGAAGGCGTGCTGGGGTACGACGGGCAGCTGATCGTCGATACGCGGCCGCACACCGGGCGCTCTCCCAAAGACAAGTTTTTCGTGCGCGAACCTTCCAGCGAGGCGCACATCGATTGGGGTGACACCAATCAGGCCATCAGCCAAGAGACGTTCGACCGGCTCTTCGATCGGGTTGCGGCGTATCTCGGCCAGCGCGAGATCTACTCGCTCGATTGCTACGTCGGCGCCGACGAAGAATACCGCGTGCCCGTCCGCGTGATCAGCCAGTACGCGTGGCAGAGCCTGTTCGCGCAGCATCTGTTCATCGTGCCCGAGCGCCCCGATCCCAACTTTGAACCGGAGTTCACGGTGGTGGACGCGGCGCTTTTCGAGGGCGACCCCGCGCTCGACGGCATACGAACCTCGACGTTCATCTTGGTGAACTTTGCGCGGCGCATGATCTTGATCGGCGGGACGAAGTACGCCGGCGAGATCAAAAAGTCGGTCTTTACGGTCATGAACTACCTGCTGCCCTTGCGCGACGCGTTGCCGATGCATTGCTCGGCCAACGTCGGACCCGATGGCGACGTCGCGATCCTGTTCGGCTTGTCGGGAACGGGGAAGACGACGCTCTCGGCCGATTCCCGCCGGCCGCTCATCGGCGACGACGAGCACGGCTGGTCCTCGAACGGCGTGTTCAACTTCGAAGGCGGCTGCTACGCAAAGGTCATTCGCCTTTCGCAGAAAGCCGAACCCGAGATCTGGGCGGCTTCGCATCGGTTCTCGACGGTGCTGGAAAACGTCGTGTACGATGAGAGCACCCGCGTGCTCGATCTCGACTCCGAAGCCAAGACCGAGAACACCCGCGCGGCGTATCCGCTAGAATACATTCCGAACATAGTCCCCGGCAGCAAGGCCGGCCATCCCAACACGATCGTCATGTTGACCGCCGATGCATTCGGCGTGCTGCCGCCGATCGCCAAGCTCACGCCTGCGCAAGCGATGTATCACTTCCTCTCCGGCTATACTGCAAAGGTTGCCGGAACCGAGCGCGGCATCACCGAGCCGACGGCAACGTTTTCCGCCTGCTTCGGCGCACCGTTCATGGTGCACCATCCGACCGTGTACGCAAAACTGCTCGGCGAGAAGATCGACCGCCACAACGTCGCCTGCTGGCTGGTCAATACCGGTTGGAGCGGCGGCCCCTATGGCGTCGGTAGCCGCATGAAGATCGCCCATACTCGCGCGATGGTAAACGCCGCGATCGAGGGACGGATCGCGCCGGAGTTTGAAACCGAGCCGTTCTTCGGATTGCAAATACCCAAGCGCGTGCCCGACGTTCCCGACGACGTGCTCTTCCCGCGCAACGCTTGGAGCGACAAGGACGCATACGATGCGCAGGCGCGCAAAGTTGCGGCTCTCTTCGCCGCCAACTTCAAACGCTTCGAGGATCAGGCGTCCGACGCGGTCAAGGCGGTAGCGATCAAACCATAGCCGGCCGGCCCGCCAACGCACGGCGATAGGCCGCCAGTGTTGCGCGGCCGGCGGACTCCCAATTCAGCGCGTGCATTCGCGCTTCCAACGCGTCGCCGAGCGCGCGTGCTCCGCGCGCCAGCGCGCGTTCGATCGCCGCTCGGATCGACGATGGATCGCCCGGATCGAGATAGTCGGCATCGTCGCCGAAGTATTCGAACTCGCAGCCCGCAGCGCCAACTACGATGCGCGCGCCGGCCGCCGCCGCTTCCATGCTGGCTATTCCCGCCGTTTCCCACCACGATGGCAGCACGTGCACGGAACAGCGCGCCAGCAAGTCCAGAAGTTCGGTTCGAGTGACGTGGCCGGCGAAACGTACGCGAGGGGTGCCAAAGCGCTCGCACAGCTCCCGGTATTGCGGATCTCGCGAAACGCCCGTCAGGGTTATCTCGACGTCGAGGTCGCGCAGCGCGTAGAGCAGCATCGCCTGATTCTTTCGCGACGCAATTCGCCCCGCGCAGACGATGCCGCTACGCGATCTATCCGTTTGGTGTACGAACGCATCCTGCGGAACTCCGATCGGCACGACAGCCATCGGCTTATCGTACACGCCCAGCTTGTTGAAGTAGCCGCCGCCCTCCATGACGCCATTGGGCAGGAGCACGTCGGCCAAGCGCAAGAGCTCGGCCTGCAAACGAAGGCGCTTCTGCGCCGGGATGCGATCGCGACGGCGGGATAGCCCTTCCAGACTCGTTTCGCGTACCTTCGTCAGAGCGCAATCGATTCGTCTCTCAGGCAGGCGCAACGCCTGCTCGACGCAGCGCGTGCGCACGATGCATTCGGTCGGGTCCCACCAAATCGGCGAAAGCGCGACCGGCACGCCTGCACGAACGCACGCGCGCAGCTGCGGCTCGGCAAACTCCGGGCGAAAGATGCCGAAGACGTGAGCGATGTCGTAGCCGCGCGGATCGGGCTCGACCGAGGCAATGCAATCGACGTCGACTCCCAGCGCTCGCAATGCATCGCCGGTGCGATACGCCAACTCGACGTCACCACCGTGAACCACCGCATCCGGTCGAACGACGTGCAGAACCCTCATTCCACTGCGTTACCCGTGCCACGAATGCGGCCCTGCGCGAACCGACGAGGCTTTGCGCGGACTATGCTAAATGCTGCAGCGATGAACGATTTTGGCGGCTTCGACCACATCGATACGCGCGTCCGATCGCTTGCGGCGGTCGAGTCCTTCTACGACGCACTCATGCCGGCACTGGGGCTGACCGAGAAACGGTACGCATTCGTTGACGCCGCGGGCGATTGGCACGACGGTACGGCGCAAGGCCACAACGCCGTCGAATACTACGAAGCGGCGCGCGATGCAGCGGTTCGCCATTTCATCGGTTTCATCGAGGATCCGCAGCACGTCGCCGGCAAAACGCGGATTGCATTTCGCGTCCCACGCGATCGCTTCGACGCGTTGGAGAAACTCGTTGCCGCGCACGGCGCGCACGACGTCGAGCGCAGCGAAGACATGGCGCAGTATCCGGCGATCTTCTTCGCCGATCCGGCGGGAACGCCGTTGGAGTTTGTCGCCCGCCGGCCGGGTTAAGCCGGCTCTCATCCGATCTTCGTGCTCGGCTAACCCGGTTCTCATCGCCCACCCAGCTACTGCTGTATAAAGTAGGGGCATGAACTTTTCACGTCTTCTTCTCCCCTGTGCGCTGACCGCGGGGTTGCTCGGGCCGATTGCCTGCGCGGCCCAACAGTCCAGCGGCACCGTCACCGGCCCGGCAGCCGGCCAGCAAGCCGCTCCCGGCGAGCAGGGTCAGCATCATGGCGGCATGATGGCCATGATGCGTAACCTCAATCTCACCGATGCGCAGATGCAGCAGATCCGCACGATTCGCCAGCAGTATCGCCAGGCGCATCCCGAGGGCAGCCCGCGCGACCCGCAGGCCGAGGCGGCCATGCGCGCGTCCATCATGAACGTGCTCACGCCGGCGCAGCGTACGCAGTTCGAACAGAACATGCAAGCTTGGCGCGCCCAGCATCCGGGCGGATACAACGGCGGACAAGCCGGCAGTCCGAACGGGTCGCAGCCCGCGGCTCCGTCCAGCCCGCCACCGAAAGGCTAGCGCTCTCGCTCGAGTTCGAACTCGATCTGCTCCGCGCTCGCGCGCAGGCGCAGATCGCGCAGCGTCGGCACCGTAAACGTTGCGCGCCGTGCGAACGTGGCGCTGCGTCCGCATAGGATCGCGGCGACGTCCATGCCCGCCGCGGCGGCGGCATCGATCCCGTGCGCGCTGTCTTCGACGACTAAACACCGCTGCGGATCGACGCCGATACGCTGCGCAGCAAGCAGGTACCCGTCTGGCGCGGGCTTGTTCGCGGCGACGTCGTCGGCCGCTACCAGCACTTGCGGATCGGGCAGTCGCGCATGCGCGAGCAATGCACGCGCAAAGCTGCCGCTGCAGGATGTAACGATCGCCCAGCGCCCCCTGGGGAGTGCCGCCAATACCTGACTGCTTCCGGGTTGCGCCGCGCCGGTATCGTCGACGAGGGTTCCAAAGAGGTCGAAAAGTATCGCGTCGTATGCCAACGCCATCGCGCGAACTTGCGCTCCGTTCGCGGTAGTGCCTGCCGGAAGGCCACGTTCACCGCACGTTCGTAGAAACGGGCATGGAGCCAGAAACGCTCGCCATCCTGGTCGGCGGCGGACCCGCACCCGGAATCAACGGTGTGATTGCGTCGGCAACGATCGAAGCGATTAACAAAGGCTTGCGCGTCATCGGTATCTATGACGGTTACCGTCAGCTCGCCGATGGCGGCGTTCCCGAGACGATCGATCTTACGATCGAACGGGTTTCGCGCATTCACACGACCGGCGGGTCGCTGTTGCGAACCTCGCGCACGAACCCGGCCAAAGACGAACGGACGCTCGACAACGTCATTCGCTCGCTGGACGATCTGCGCGTTCGCTATTTGGTCGCGATCGGCGGTGACGACACGACCTACGGTGCCGCGAAGATCGCCACCCGCACCGACGGACGCATCGGCGTCGTCACGGTTCCAAAGACCATCGACAACGATCTTCCGCTACCGGATAATGCACCGACGTTCGGCTTCGAGACCGCACGTTCGGTCGGTACGTCTCTGATCGAAAGCTTGATGGAAGACGCGCGCACGACATCGCGCTGGTATCTCGTCGTCTCGATGGGACGCAAGTCCGGAGCCCTGGCATTGGGGATGTGCAAGGCCGCAGGTGCAACGCTCGCCGTCATTCCTGAGGAGTTCGAAGGCGACCGTATCGACGTCAATGTGATCGTCGACACACTCGTCGGAGCGATCGTGAAACGCCGCGCGACGGGCAGCACGCACGGCGTAGCCGTGATCGCCGAAGGCATCGTGGAGCGTATGTCGGCCGACACGCTCTCGGCGATGGCCAACGTTGCGCGGGATGCCTACGGCCACGTTCGCTTAGCCGACGTCCCGATTGGGATCTTGCTGCGCGACGCGGTGCGCTCTCGCTTGGAGCAACTCGGCGTCGACGAAACGGTGCTCACCAAAGACATCGGTTACGAGTTGCGCTGTGCCAAACCGGTTGCGTTCGATGTCGACTACACCCGTACGCTGGGATACGGCGCGGTGAAGTACTTGCTGGACGCCGGCAGCGGCGCGCTCGTCGCCCTCTCCGGCGGTCACGTCGTGCCGTTGCGCCTCGACGAGCTGCTCGATCCCCAAACCGGACGGATACGAACGCGACTGGTGGACGTAACGACCGAAGCGTACGAGGTCGCGCGCAGCTACATGATTCGCTTGGAGCCCGAGGATCTGGTCGAACCGGCGCTCTCGCGGATCGCGGCTCAAACGAACCTCACTCCCGCGCAGTTCGCGCGAACGTTCGCGCCGGTTGCGCGCTAGCGCCGGCCTGCCAAATGATGGAAGCTATGATTAGGAATCTCTCGTTCATTCCACTTGCCGCATTCTTCGCCGCCTGCGGAGGTGGAAGCGGTAGCGCCGGCGGCGGTCAACAAGCCCCTCCGCCGACGGTCGTCGCAACGGTCCCGGTAAGCGCGACCGGTTGCATCACGAAGAGCGCTCCTAGCGCCGCCGGCGCCCAATCGGCTCCAGCCGGTTTGCACGTTCCAGCGCATTTCATCATTCAAACCATCGCCAACGTTCCTGGCGCGCGCGAACTCGCTGCGCTCCCCAACGGCGATCTCCTCGTCGGCTCGCAGGGAGATACCTATTTCATCGTGCGCGCCGCGCAGCACGCGAGCGGCTCGATCGCGCCGGCTACTTTTGCCTCGATCCCGGATAACCCCGACAACGGGGTCGCCTTCTCGCAATCGCGCTGCACGATCTACTTTGCGACCCAGCACGGGATCTACAGCACCGCTTACACGACCGGCGACCAGACCGCGCTGGCGGTCAAGCAGATCGCCCACGTCCGCACTGGCGAGGTCGCGCCCAACAGTGACGGCGACGTCCACTCGACCAGCTCGGTAGCGTTCTCCGACATGGAGCAACTGCTCTATGCCGGCGTCGGTTCGTCGTGCAACGCCTGCGTCGAGGTCGATCCAACGCGCGCCACGGTTCAGCAGATGACGCCAACCGGCGGATCGATGCATACGCGCGCGACGCGGTATCGTAACGCGATCGGCCTCGCCGTCGATCCGGTCAACGGGCATCTATGGGCCGGCGGCGCCGGTCAAGACTCCTTGCCCACGTGGCATCCCTATGAGTTCGCCGACGACGTGAGCTCGCGCACCGGCGTTGCCGACTATGGCTGGCCCGAGTGCGAGGAGAACCATCGCGCCTACGCGCCCAGCGCCAACTGCGCGAGCGTCGTGATACCGTTGATCGCGTTTCCCGCCTACACCACGATCATCGGCATGACGTTTTATCCGCTGCAACCGAGCGGCAAGTATGCCTTTCCGGCTAGCTACGCCGGCGGTCTGTTCATCACGCGCCACGGTTCCTGGCACACGCCGAACGGCTGCACCGTCGCACCCGAGGTCGACTTCGTGCCGATGCGCAACGGTGTTGCGCCCGCATCAGCCGTCAACTGGAGCAATCCGACGACGCAGTACCGGCCGTTCGTAACCGGCTTTCAGCCCGGCTGTCCGGCCTCAAGCCGTATCGGCCGCCCGACGGGGATCGCGGTCAGTCCCGACGGCTCGTTGTTCATCGCCGACGATCAAACCGGCAACATCTACCGGGTTCGACCCTAACAAACAATCGCGCGCGGCCAGAGGCGCCACGCGCGAATTGTAACGAGTCTGACCGCCTACGCGGGGCGAAAACTCAGCGGTAGAGTGAGGCTTCGTAGTGCGGCAGGTGTGGATTCACCCACTTGGTTCCGTCCTCGAACGTCGCGCGCAGCGCCAAGCAGACCGGCAGGCCGGTTCCGAGCGGAAAAACGTTGTGACTTATACCAAAGGTGTGCTTGATCTCGGCGCCCTGCGTAAACGTGCCCACATCTCGAACTAGGGCAACCAGCGTACCTCTGGCGACGAGGCCGAATTCAATTTCTTTTAGCGTGTTCGGCGTAATATTCACGTAGTCGATTTGCAATTGAGGACTCGTGCGCCCGAGCGGCGCTTGCAGGTAGTTGTATCCCCAGGGGTCTCTCCAATAGTACGGTCCAGCAACGGGGTAGTACGAGGGCACGTAGCCACTCGGTCCGCCCACCCATTGCCCCTCATGTGGAGCGCACCGATTCACTGATACCGGCGAATGTCCGGTTACGGCCACGCCAAGCTGCAACGGCGATAGCGCAATAATGAGAGCGAAAAAGCAGGTGCAAACGGCTGAAAGCATGGTCTACCTCCTGCCGTTGCGTTCGTCAAAAACGTCAAAAGCCCGCCGTTTTGCAACGACGGGCTTTGGTTTTTATAATCTGGCGCCGACCTACTTTCGATCGATCCCTGCGGACCGCCTATCATCGGCGCTGGCGGGCTTAACTGCCGTGTTCGGGATGGGAACGGGTGGAACCCCGCCGCCATGGACGCCAGAAACTTTGCGGATCCTCGCGCGACTGTGCCGTTCGAGCGACAGTGCCATTCGAGGTCCAATCTTTGGATCCCCAACCGCGATGGCGAGCCGGAGCTCAAAGCCGATCGCGGTGGGAAACTCGGTACTCGAATCGGCAATGCGTTTCGAGCCCAAAGCTACACAGAGAAGAACTCCCAAGTGCCAAATGAAAGCGATTGTAGTATAAAAAGTTCCGGGCGATTAGTACCGGTCAGCTCCACATCTTGCGATGCTTCCACCTCCGGCCTATCAACGTGGTAGTCTACCACGACCCTTCACCCTGCGCGGGATTGAAGTCTCATCTTGGAGTCAGTTTCACGCTTATATGCTTTCAGCGTTTATCTGATCCGAACTTAGCTACCCGGCTATGCTCCTGGCGGAACAACCGGTTCACCAGAGGTTCGTTCGACTCGGTCCTCTCGTACTAGAGTCCACGCCCCTCAAACTTCCAACGCCCACAGCGGATAGGGACCGAACTGTCTCACGACGTTCTGAACCCAGATCGCGTACCGCTTTAATGGGCGAACAGCCCAACCCTTGGGACCTACTACAGCCCCAGGATGCGACGATCCGACAT
>JBPYDW010000276.1:0-5016 GCA_051986335.1 Vulcanimicrobiaceae bacterium
TGTCTGCGATCGCGCGCGATGGTCGCCGGCCGATCGTCTTGCTGCGGCGCGCTCACGTCTACGCGCGACAAGCGGCGGCTGTTGACGCAATCGTCGCCGCGCACCCCGACGCGACGCTCGTTTCGCTGCGCGAACCGTTCGACGTCACGTTGTTCCCGAACGCGCGCAACGTTCTGCTGACCTATGGAGACGAAGCGCCGTCGATCGCCGGCCTTGCCGACGTTCTGTTTGGGGGTGCGCAGCCCAAGGGGCAGTTGCCCGTCGATCTGCGCGGCGTTGCCTGAGTTCGCGCGCGTCGAGCGCGCGTTGCGCGACGGAACCGGCAGGCAGTTCACCGGCGCCGTTGCCCGCGTTGAATTCCGCGGTCGTGTCGTGTTCGAGCGCGCGTACGGCAGCACGCGCGACGACGATCTGGCGCGTCCGGTTTTCGTCGACACTCCGTTCGATCTGGCTTCCCTTACCAAGGTTTTCGTGTCGACGCTGGCGCTGTGCGCCGTGGCCGGCGGCGAAGTTGGTCTCGATGATTCGCTCGCACCGTGGTTCGGTGAGTGGCGCGGCCGGCCGCACGAGGCGATCAGCCTGCGCATGTTGCTGGCACACGATTCGGGGATGAACTCCGGCGCCGATTACCGGCAGTTGCTCGACGCGAACGTCGAGCGCTATGCTATCCAACGCGACCTCGCCGCAAGGCCGAGAGAGCGCGTCATCTATAGCGATCTTGGGTTTATCGCGCTGGGCGCGCTGCTGCAACGAATCTACGGACGCTCGCTGGCAGCGATCTCGCGCGATGCATTTGGTACTGACTCGCCGCTCTTTTGGCCCGGACAATCACGGGCTCTCGCCATTCCCGCAACCGAGGACGACGGCTGGCGGGGGCGAGTGCAGGGCGTCGTGCACGACGAAAAGGCATACCTCATGGGTGGCATTGCGGGCCACGCCGGTCTGTTCGGAACGGCCGCCGACGTTGCGGCGCTGGCGGAAACGTACTTGGGTCCGTTGCGCGGGCGGCCGCGCAGGCTGTTGCCGGATGCACTGATTCGCGAAGCGACTCGCGAACAGGCGCCGGATCCGATCCTGCGACGCGGACTGGGTTGGGCGCTGAAAACAAGCGATGAAAACTCGACCGGACGTTTGCTCGCCCGCGAAACATTCGGTCACACCGGCTTCGTCGGCACCTGCGTGTGGGCGGACCCGACGCGCGACGTGCAAGGCGTTCTTCTCACAAACTCGGTTTACTACGGCCGGCGCGACACGCGCGAGCTGCGCGTCGCATTCTACGAAGGACTCGTCGACGACTTGGGGATCGCGTGATCGCGGTTGGCTTGATGAGCGGTACATCGCTCGATGGGATCGACGCGGCGCTGATCGACGTTCATCCAACGCGTAACGGGTATTCGGTCGAGCTGTTGGATTTCGTCACCCAACCATACGCCGACGACCTAAGTGCGCGCTTGCGTTCCGCCTTGCCGCCGAATTCGGGCAGTCTGCAGTTGGTCGCCGAGTTGCATCGCGACGTCGGCCTGGCGCTGGCCCGCGCCGCACGAGCGGTTGCTGCCAATACGCGGGTCGATTTCGTCGCTTCGCACGGTCAAACGATGTGGCACGACGGCGAACGCGGGGTCACGCTGCAGATCGGCGATCCCTTTGCCGTGCGCCAGGCGATGCAGGCGACGGTCTGTTACGACTTTCGTTCGGCCGATACGGCGGCGGGCGGCTGCGGTGCGCCGCTCGTGCCCTACGTCGACGCGCTGCTGCTAGCGGCGCCCGACGAGACGCGCGTGGCACTCAATCTCGGCGGGATCGCGAACCTGACGGTCTTGCCCGCCAACTTGGCACGCGGCCCGGACGGAGGGTACGACGTGGTAGCGTTCGACACCGGACCGGGAAACATGTTGATCGACGCACTCGTTCGCGATCGCACGCACGGCATGCAACGCTTCGATCGCTATGGGGAGCTCGCATTGCGCGGAACGGTCTGTGCCGCCGCCCTGCAAGCGATGCTCGCCGATCGCTACTTCGCGCAGCCTCCACCAAAGTCGACCGGCCGAGAGCGCTTCGGCAGCCAATTTCTGCAGCAGCACGCGGCCCGGATCGACGGTCTATCATTGGAAGATGGGGCCGCCACGCTGACGGCGCTAACGGCCGAATCGGTCGCAGCCGCTGTGCGAGCGTCCGCCCCGCAGGCCGCGCGCATCGTCGTCTCCGGAGGCGGAGCGCGCAATCCCGCGCTGATGGCGGGTCTGGCCGCACGGCTCGCACCGTTGCCCGTCGAACCATCCGACGCGATGGGTGTCGATGCGGAAGCGAAGGAAGCGATCGCGTTCGCTATCCTCGGGTTCGAAACGCTGCGCGGCCGGCCGGCGAACGTTCCTCGCGTTACCGGGGCCGCGGGGGCCGTCGTCCTCGGCAGCATCGCTCCGTATCGGCTCGCGCAGTTGCTGGCGCGCGTGGAGGCCGAGTGCATTCGGTAGCGGTCGGCGTCGACGCCGGAGGGAGCTCGACCACGGCGGTTGCTATGCGAGACGGAAGCACGTTAGGGGTTTCCACCGGTACTGCAGCCAACGCGAGTGCGCTCGGATTCGAACGAGCTGCCGCAACGATTGCCGGCGTCGTCGAGGGATCGCTGCACGGCGAAGCGCCCGCAGCAATTTGCGTCGGTGCAGCCGGCGCCGGGCGCGGCGAGATCGCACGGGGTTTGACGACCGCGCTGGAGCTGCGCTTTCCGCAGGCGCGCGTCCTCGTTTGCGACGATGCACAGATCGCTTTGCGCGCGGCCGTTCCTTCGGGTGACGGCTTCGTGCTGATCGCCGGTACCGGTTCGATCGCGTACGGCGAAGTCGGCGCGAGGCAGTTCCGCGCCGGCGGCTACGGCTATCTATTCGGCGACGACGGATCCGGCTTTGCCCTCGGGAGCGCTGCGGTGAAGCACACGTTGCGCGCCCTGGAGGGCAGGGCTCCGCACGACGGCTTGGTCGAAGAAGTGACGCGCGCGCTCGACGCGCCGAGCAACGATGCGATCCTATTGCGTGTGTACGGCGGCGAAAACCCGGTGACGGAATTGGCCGCGTTGGCGCCGTTGGTGCTGGCGGCTGCCGCGCGCGGTGAGCGCTCGGCCAACAAGATCGTGCAGAGCGCTGCGCTCGACCTCTACGATCTCATTATCTCTATCGCGCGGGCGGCCGAAGCGCGCGAGCGTGCGTTACCGATCGTGTTTGCCGGCGGGCTGCTGCGCAGCAATAATTTATTGACCTATCTTCTGGAGACGCGGATCGCTAACGAGCTGCCGTCGATGGAAGTGCGCAAGGACGCGCCGGAGCCCCATTTCGGCGCCCTGGCGCTTGCGCAGAGGATGCTGACGTGAGCGACGAGGCGCTGCCGCAAACCGAACTCGTAAATCCGCGCACCGTCGGTTTGGATACGCTTTCGACGCGCGACCTCGTCGGCACGCTCGCCGGCGAACAGCGAGCGGCAGTCGAAGCGGTCGTGGCGGTAAGCGAAGCGCTGGCCGGCGTGGTTGACGAAGTCGTGCGCCGCTTACGCAACGGCGGTCGGTTGCATTATGTAGGAGCCGGCAGCAGCGGACGTCTAGGTTTCGTGGACGCATCGGAGATGCCGCCGACGTTTGGAACGCCCGCGGGGTTGGTGTGCGCCCACATCGCCGGCGGCGAGCAAGCGCTGACGCGAGCAATCGAGGGCGCGGAAGACGATGGTGCGGCCGGCGCGGCCGAAGTACGCGGCCACGTCCTGGCTGCTGACGCGGTCATTGGTATCTCGGCCAGCGGTGGCGCGCCGTTCGTGGTGGGGGCAATCGCCGCCGCCCGCGAGATCGGCGCGTTTACCGTCGGCATTGCTAACACCGAAGGCTCGCCGCTGGGACGAACGGCGGAAGTGGCGATCGTGCTGAACACCGGCGCGGAACCGCTGACGGGTTCGACCCGCTTGAAGTCCGGTACGTCGCAGAAGGTGCTGCTCAACACGTTGTCAACCGCGGCGATGGTGCGCTTGGGAAAAGTGTACGACAACCTCATGGTCGACGTCGTTGCCAGCAATGCAAAACTGCGACGCCGCGCGCTCAACCTGGTGCAGCGGCTGACCGGGCTCGACGAGGAGCGCGCGCGCTCCTTGCTCGAAGCCGCGGGCGGACGCGTGAAAGTAGCGGTTGTCATGGCGCGCCGCGACGTCGATGCCGATCGGGCGCGTACGCTGTTGGACGAGCAGCAGGGCCGCTTGCGCCCGCTTATCGGTTGACGTGCGCCGGCGAGCTCTCGTTTTAGCGCTGACGTGTGCGCTCGTTTGGCCGGCTTCCGTCACTGCTTCGACTTCGCCGATCGCTTTCGTCCCGCTCGACGATCGGCCGGTGACGCGCCAGCTTCCCCTGATGCTTGGCGAAATCGCCGGCGTGCAGGTGCTCGAGCCGCCTGCGAACCTGCTGGGGAATTACATTCACTTCGGGAATGCCGATGCTATCGGCGCGTGGTTGACGACCGAAGCCGCGCAGCGCAGCGATTCGTTTGTCGTATCGACCGACATGCTCTCATACGGCGGGTTGATAGCATCGCGCGTTCCCGGCCCCTCGTACGCGCAAGCCGTTTCTCGCTTGTACGCACTCTCCCGCCTTCGCGCGCGGCAGCCACGGGCCTGGATCGCAGCTTTCAGCACCATCATGCGTTTGGCGCCTACCGCCGTTCCGGCGGCGGGAAATACCGCGAACTTCTTCGCCGCCTATCCGGTGTATCTGTACCTGCAGCAGTATGCCGGCCTGCACGATCCGCCGTTGCCAAGTGAAGAAGCGACCGCCGCGCACCTGCGGACGATGATCGGCGACGCGACGTTGCAGGCGTACTTGAACACGCGTTACCGCAACTATGCGGTGAATCGAGCACTGATCGACCTGGTTGCAAACCATACGGTGAACCGCGCGGTGCTGGGCCAGGATGACGCGGGGCCGGTCGGACTGCACGTCAGAGACGTCCGCGCGCTGCAAGCAGCGGTTGTCGCCCAGAACGTAGGAAATCG
>JBPYDW010000277.1:0-2729 GCA_051986335.1 Vulcanimicrobiaceae bacterium
TACGTTCTCCCCGATTACTTTGGGGAATATCCGAAGCCGTGCATGAACGGCTGGGGCAATCAGTTTGCGACCGTGACCCCCAACGGCTACGTTCTCCCATGCCCCGCCGCTTCCGCAATACGCAGCCTGCGATTTGAAAACGTGCGCGACCGCGGCCTCGGCGAGATTTGGCGAAGCTCGGACGCCTTTACGCGCTATCGCGGAACCAGCTGGATGCCCGAGCCGTGCCGTTCTTGCGAGCGCCGCGAGGTCGACTGGGGCGGCTGCCGCTGCCAGGCCTTTCTGCTCACGGGCGATGCGGGCGCGACCGACCCTGCCTGTTCGCTTAGCCCCGATCACGCAATCCTCGCCGCGCTCCGCGAAGAGCCCCAGGAGATCGAACCGGTCGCTCGTCGCGCGTGATCGTGCGCGTTCTGGGTTCCGCCGCCGGCGGCGGCGTACCACAATGGAACTGCGCGTGCGCAAACTGTCAATCCGCCAGATCGGGTGGCGCGCCGCACCGCACGCAGTCGAGCGCCGCCGTCAGCGCCGATGGCAAACGCTGGCTCTTGCTCAACTGTTCGCCCGATATTGCCGCCCAGATCGAAGACTACGCGCCGCTCCACCCGCCGTCTCCGCGCGGCACACCGATCCGCGCAATGCTCCTTACCGATGCCAACGTCGATCACATCGGCGGGTTGAGCGTTCTGAGGCAGCGCGGTGGCGCGGGTTTCCTTGTGCGGTCGAGCCGGATCGTCCGCGAGATCGCGATCGCACAGCCGGCCTTCGCTTCATTTGCGGCGGCGCCGCATCGCTGGATGGAGGTTCCGCTCGAGTCGGCGTGCGATGCTGAGAACGAAGACGACATCGTCGGCAACGATCTGACGGTGCGCGCGTTAGCGTTGCCGGGAACCACCCCTGGTTACGACGGACGGCGCGCCGTCCGCGGCGCAGTCGTCGCGTACGAAATCGTCGACCGAGGGGGCGACAGCCGTTTGCTTTTCGCGCCGGTGTTCAGCGCAATCGATGAAACGCTTCGCGCTGCGATCGAGCGAGCAGATATCGCCTTCTTGGACGGATCGTTCTATGACGACGAAGAGCTCGTCGCCGCAAATCTGATCCCAAAACGAGCGCGCGCGCTTGGTCACCAGCCGGTTGGTGGCTCAGACGGGACCCTAGCGGCGTTGCGAGGCAGCGCGACGCGGATTGTTTTCACCCACCTCAACAACTCGAATCCGATGCTCGACCCCACCTCGCTCGCGCACGCCGCCGTGCGTGAGGCCGGGGCTGAGATCGCCTACGACGGGATGGAGCTAACGCTGGAGTCGAAGAGTATACGATGACCATGCTTGCAGGCTTCCTTGCGGTTACGCTGGCGGTCGTCTCTCCGGCTTGGACGCAGTTCCGAATGAGCCCGCAGAACAACACGGTACTCGGGGGCAGGCTCGAGGCCACATGGCGAGTCGAAACCGGCAGTCAGATTTCGGCAAGCCCGACCATTATCGACGGCACGCTCTTCATCGGAAATAATGACGGCACGCTGTATGCGATCGACGCCGCAAGCGGTCAGGTCCTATGGAAGGCACGCGTTCCCAACCCGCTTATGAGCAATCCTCTCGTTTATGGTGACGTCGTCATCGTGGGCGAGGGCGACCCCACAAGCCGGACGTCTTCGCCCTCCGAACCGGTCATGGTGGGCCAAGGACCAAGCGCTCTCATCGCTTTCGATCGGTCGAACGGCGCCATGCGCTGGCAGACCCCGCTAAGCGGATCAGCGATGCCGACGCCTGCGATTGTCGACGGCATTCTCGTGAACCACGACGGCGCCGGATACATCAACGGTATGGATCCCGAAACCGGCGAGAAGCGTTACGCGCGCTGGCTCGGCTCGATGGCCTCGATGACCGCGGCGCTGCCGGTCGGTCGAGGCGATTTCGTAACCACCGGCGTTGGGAGCAACGCGGTCTGGCGCGTCCACGCCGATGGTGGAGCGGTCGTCTGGCGCAGCGCGTTTTCGAAAGGGGCTTCCGGCATTGGCGATTGTCCGCCGGTTAGCGACGGCGACCGCATTTATTGCGACTACGTCTCACCGGTTTGGCCCGACACCTCAACCGTGATCGGTAACCTTACTTCGGAGCGCGTTTACGCGCTGCGCGTTGACGACGGCTCCGTGCTTTGGGACGTTGCGCTCGAGAGTGGTTCGCTGCCGATACGAAACGAAGCGGCGATTCCGCTCCTGGCTGACGGCCTGCTCTATCTGGGCAGCGCGATCTCGCCGTGGATGCACGCTCTAGACGCTGCGAGCGGCACGCTCGTCTGGGAGATGCCGACGCGTGGGGCGGTCAAGGGAGGAATCGTCGAAGTCGGCGGGACCGTGTACTTCGGCGATCTCGGCGGCTATCTGTGGGCGCTCGACGCAAAAACCGGACGCGTTATCGGCGACAAAAACATGCATACGCCCTTCAACGTCGGATCGCCGATCGTCTACGGCAAGACGCTCATTATCGGGAGCGACTCGGGCAGCCTCGTCGCGCTTCCTCTGCAAGCGATTCGTTCGAGCCACGATACGTAGCCCTGCGGGGAGGATCCGGACGAACGGCCAAAACTATCGTAGTCCGCGAGGAAAGGTCGAAGATGTTTCGGTTCATTGCGCTTGTCCTGTGCTCGGCTTTGGTGTTGGCGGCGACCCCTCCGCAAACGATCACCGAAGCCGATTATCAGCGTCTCGTCGATGTCTCCTCACCGGCGAT
>JBPYDW010000278.1:0-8328 GCA_051986335.1 Vulcanimicrobiaceae bacterium
CCGTCGTCGCGCAGTTGCTTCGCAAGCGTCAGCACGTCGGCGATGCGGGTTCCGCCGCGCAGCGCACGCATACCGGCAGCGGCGATCGTCGGCCCGTCGGCGAGCGGATCCCCGTATGGGATTCCGAGTTCGATTGCGGCCGCGCCCGCTCGCGTCAACGCCGCCACGACGGCGTGCGTCGTCTCGAGGTTCGGATCGCCCGCCATGACGTAGGGAATGAAGGCAACCCGGCCGGGAGTGAAGGCGGCGGCGAGGTTCACCCGTGCAGCAGCGAGCGCACGTGGGCCAGATCCTTGTCGCCGCGGCCACTCAAGTTGACGAGTATCAGGTCATCCTTCGAGCGCTCATCGGACAGCTCGCGTGCGAAGGCCAGCGCGTGCGCGCTTTCGAGCGCCGGAATGATTCCCTCGTCGCGTGCAAAGGCCGAGAATGCATCCAGCGCCTGCGCGTCGGTAACCGACACGTACGACGCCCGGCCGCTTTCCTTTAGGAATGCGTGCTCCGGTCCCACGCCGGGATAATCGAGACCGGCGCTGACCGAATGCGTTTCGCGAATCTGCCCGTCGCCGGTTTGCAGCACGTACGAACGCGAGCCGTGCAAGACGCCGACGCTACCGGCGTTCAACGAGGCCGCGGTGCGTTGCGTTTGCAGTCCTTCGCCGGCCGCTTCTACGCCCCAGAGTCGCACGTCGGCGTCGTCGACGAAACCGGCAAATATTCCCATCGCGTTGCTGCCGCCGCCGACGCAGGCGACGACGTCGCTGGGCAAGCGCCCGTAGCGTTCGAAGCACTGCGCGCGCGCCTCGGTGCCGATGATCTTCTGAAACTCGCGAACCATGTACGGATACGGGTGCGCGCCGACGACCGAGCCGATGACGTAAAACGTGTCTTCCACCTGCGCCGCCCATACGCGAAATGCTTCGTTGGTTGCATCCTTGAGCGTTTGCGTGCCGCCCGTAACCGGATGCACGGTAGCACCCAGCAGTTTCATCACGTAGACGTTCGGCGCTTGGCGCTCGACGTCGACCGCTCCCATGTAGACGTCCACCGGCAAGCCTAGGCGGGCGCCGATCGTTGCCGTGGCCACGCCGTGCTGACCCGCTCCGGTCTCGGCAATCAGCCGGCGTTTGCCCATTCGTTGCGCCAGCAGGCCCTGACCAACGGTATTATTGATCTTGTGCGCACCGGTGTGGTTGAGGTCTTCGCGCTTGAGCAGTAAACCGGGTGCAAAGCGCTGCGTGCTATCGATCGGTGTGGGGCGCCCTACGAAATCGCGCAGCAGGCGATGATAGTCGTCCCAGAAGCTCGCGTCGGCAAACGCCTCGCGCATCGCGCGATCCAGCTCTTCCAGTGCACCGACCAAAACTTCTGGGACGAAGCGGCCGCCGAAGGCGCCGAAGTACCCTTGTTCGTCAGGCAGCATCGGCACCGTGAACCGCGGAGATAAACGCCATCATCTTGGTAGCATCCTTCGCGCCGTTCGTTTCGATGCCGCTGCGCACGTCCACCGCATAGGGACGTACCGCGCGAATGCACGCTCCGACGTTTTGCACGGTCAAGCCCCCGGCGATGAGTACTGGCCGCTCCTGGGCGATCGCTTCGATGGCGGTCCAGATGAACGGCCGGCCAGTGCCGCCCGCCAGCGAGTTGTCCCGCGTGTCGAAAAGCAGCAACGAGTGTGGATACGCTGCAACACGCTCGCGAATTGCCGCCAGTGGCTCGCCCGAGGGATCGATGTGAATCGCCTTGATCGTCGCGCCACCGAGCGCGTCGACGAACTCCGGAGATTCCTCTCCCGAGAGTTGTACCACGACGCCCGGCACTGCGTCGCGCACCCGCGCTACCTGGTCTGCCGTCGGATCGACGAAGACGCCGACCGGCGTCACAAAGGGAGCTAATCGTCGCGCGATCGCGCGCGCGTCTTCGACCCCGACTTCGCGTGGCGACGGCGCAAAGATCATGCCGATGGCGTCGACCCCAAGTGCGGAGGCGACCGCGGCGTCTTCCGGCGATGTGCAGCCGCAAAACTTTACCCGCGTGCGCCCGCCGTTCACCCCGACAGAACTCCGGCCTTGAGCGACGCGATCAGGTGGGCCGGATCCTCGGTGCGCATGAGCGCCTCGCCGATGAGGAACCCTCGTGCGCCGGCAGCGCGCAGCCGTTCGACGTCACCGGCGTCACGCATGCCGCTCTCGCTCAGCGCGAAGACGTTGTCGGGAACCTGCGGCAGAAGCTGTTCGCTCACGGCCAAATCGGTCTCGAACGTGCGCAGGTCGCGATTGTTGATGCCCACCAGGGTTGCGCCCAGCGCGAGCACGCGTTGCAGCTCTGCTTCGTCGTGCACTTCCAGCAAGACGTCCAGGTCGAAGCTGCGCGCCTCGGTCATGCAATCGCGAATCGTCGCATCGTCGAGCCAGGCGGCGATGAGCAGAATGCAGTCCGCGCCGTGAGCCGCCGATTGCGCCACCTCGTAGGGCGTCGAAAGAAAGTCTTTGCGCAACAGCGGTTTGCTCGTCACCGGGCGCACCGCATCGAGAAATGCTAGCTCTCCCAGAAAATGCTCTTGTTCGGTCAGAACGCTGATCGCATCGGCGCCGCTGTTCTCGTACGATTGCGCGACGGCAACCGGGTCGAAGTTGCGCGCGATCAAGCCCGCGGACGGCGACGCGCGTTTGATCTCGGCGACGATCGCGCCGCCGCCGGCATCGCGCAGCGCGCGTTCGAACGGACGCCGTTCGCCGCGGCGCGCCAATCCGCGGTCGCGCAACATGGAGTACGGCTCGACGGCGCTCTCCCGCTCGCGCAGGCGAGCTCGCGATTCGAAGATCTTGCGAAGGATCTCAGCCATTTGCAACCGCCTTTGCCCGTTGAAAGACGCGCATCGGCGCGCCACTTGCCAGCGTTTCGCGCGCCAGCTCGTAGGAATCGCCGAGCGTCCGGCCACGATCGCATGCCTGCAGCGCCAGCGCCGCATTGAGTGCGACCACGTCGGCGCGCGCGGAGCGCTCGCCGGCGAGAATCGAATCGAACGCCGCCGCACACGACTCGACCGAGCCGCCCTTGATATCTGTTGCGCTTGCCTTCACACCGTACTCCGCGGGATCGAGCTGCCAGCGGCGGGTGCCGCTTTCATCAAATGAATACACCTGCGCCGGACCGTCGCCGGTCACTTCGTCCACGCCCCCCGCGCCGTGTACCACCGCACCGGCGCGCACGCCAAGGCCGCGCAGCACATCGCCCACCATCTCCAGCAGTTCGGGTCGGGCGACGCCGACCACTTGGTGCGTCGCCGACGCCGGGTTGGCCAGCGGTCCCAGAACGTTGAACAGCGTTCGCACGCCCAGCTCCCGCCGAACCGGAGCAACGTTCTTCATTGCGGGGTGATACCTCGGAGCAAACATAAATGTGAATCCAGTCGTTTCGAGCATACCCGCTGCAACCTCTGGCGTGTAATCGAGCCCCAAGCCGCGATGCTCCAGTACGTCGGCCGCACCGCAGCTCGACGAGGCGGCACGATTTCCGTGCTTGGCGACGGGCACACCGGCGGCAGCCACCACCAGCGCGGCCAGGGTAGAGATATTGATCGTGTTGGCGCCGTCGCCCCCGGTACCAACGACGTCGACGACCATGGGGAGCTTGTGCTTGACCGGCACGGCGCGTTCACGCATCGCCTTCGCAGCGCCGAGGATCTCCGCACGGTGCTCGCCCTTCGCGGCCAATGCCACCAACAGCCCCGCCGCCTGCACCGAGGAGATCGCGCCGTCGAAGATCGCACCGATGAGCGACCCGGCTTCTTCCTCGCTCAAATGCTCGCCCGCCAGCAGGCGTCGCAGCAGTGCCGCGTAGTTCATCGGTTCCGGAAACGCACACGGCGTTCCGGGGCACCCGGAACGCCGTGCCTACAGGAGCGAGCGAAGCGACTACTACGCTTACTTAACAAGTTCGACGATCGACATCTCCGCAGCATCCCCGTGGCGCACGCGCGACTTGACGATGCGCGTGTACCCGCCGGTGCGGCCCTTGTAGACCGGGGCGATCTGCTCGACGAGCTTCTTCACCACCGCCGGCTCGGTCAGGAACTCGGCCAGATTGCGGCGCGCCGCGAGATCGCCCGCCATGGCCGTCGTGATCAGACGCTCGGCAACTCGCGAGACTTCTTTGGCTTTGGTCGAGGTCGTCTCCAGCTTCTCGTGCTTGAAGAGCGACGTCGCGAGATTGCGCAACAGCGCCTTGCGATGACCGTCGGTGCGCGAAAGGCGCTTGTATTTTATCTGATGCGGCATGATGGTTCGACGCTACGATTGGCGCAGCGAGAGCCCCCTCTCTGCGAGCACTTGTTTGATTTCGTCCAGCGACTTCTTGCCGAAGTTGCGCATCTTCATGATCTCGTCCTCGCTCAAGTCGAGGAGCTCCGAGACCTTCGAGATGCCGGCGCGCTTCAAGCAGTTGTACGAACGAACCGAGAGGTTGAGCGTCTCGACGGGAACGTCCCACTCGCTGGCCGGGGCCTCCGAAACCGGCTGCTCCTCGCTGGTAAAGTCCACAAAGAGGTTGAGCTGGTCTTGAATGATCTGGGCGGCGGTGGAAAGCGCGTCGTCCGGTGTGATCGAGCCGTTCGTCTCGATCTCGATCGTCAGGCGATCGAAGTCGACGCTTTGCCCGACGCGGGTGTCGTCGACGCTGAAGTTCACCTTTCGGATCGGTGAGAAGATCGAATCCAGCGGAATCAGGCCGATCATGTGCTCGACGTTCCGCTGGCGATCGGCCATCACGTAGCCGCGGCCCTTTTCGACGCCAACCTCCATCGACAGCTTGGCGTCCTTGGAGGACAGCGTCGCGATCGCGTAGCTCGGGTCGAGGATCTCTACTTCGGCATCGGGCGCAAAGTCGGCCGCGGTGACCGTCTTCGGGCCGGCGGCCGAGAGCGACAGGACGCGTGGCTCGTCCCCCGACAGCTTGACCGGCAAGCCTTTCAGGTTGAGCATCAGTGCGATCGTATCTTCAACGATGCCGGGAATGGTGGAGAACTCGTGCAGTACGCCGTCGATCTTCATGTAGGTTACGGCGGCGCCTGGAATCGAGCTGAGCAAGATGCGACGCAATGCGTTGCCTAGCGTGATACCAAAGCCGCGCTCGAGCGGCTCGATAACGAATTTCGCGTAGTTTTCACGGCGCTCGCGAACTTCGATCGCGGCGCCCTGCGGAGTATCCAAAACGGTCATGGTTTTTGACGGTGTCCTTTGTTGCTGCTTACGTTATCCGCAGACGTCCCCGACGTTTGCGATCCTACGCCTAGCAGCGGAGTCGTGGTTTATCGGCTATAGAATTCGACGATGAGTTGCTCGTCAACAGGTGTGTCGATCTGCTCGCGGCTGGGTACCTGCACGACCTTCGCCTGGCGATCTTGGGCGTTCCACTCCAGCCACTCCGGTGCGCGGCGGGTGTCGGCGATCTCCAGGTTCGCGGCGAAGACCGGCGCCTTCACGCTGCGCTCCCCGATGGAGATCATGTCGCCGGGCTTCACGATGTACGAAGGAACGTTCACGATCTTGCCGTTGACGCGGAAGTGGCGATGGGTCACCAGTTGACGCGCCTGCGCGCGGCTGGACGCGAGGTTAAGACGATAGACGACGTTGTCGAGCCGGCGTTCGAGCAGTTGCAGGAACGTGCGTCCGGTCTGACCCGGCACGCGAGCCGCTTCGCGGAAATAGTTTTCGAATTGCGTCTCGTGCACGCCGTAATAGCGGCGCATCTTCTGCTTTTCGCGCAGCTGCCGGCCGAACTCCGAGATCTTTTGGCGCTGGGGCTTGCCCTGCGTCTTCTGTCCAGGCGCGGTACCGCGGCGTTCGACCGCGCACTTGCGGGTCAAGCAACGGTCGCCCTTGAGGAACAACTTGATTTTTTCGCCGGTCTTGCTGGCGGCCGTTTCGCGGCGGCACAGGCGGCAGACTGGCCCGATGTAACGCGACATGAACTCTTCTCTCTTGCGGCTAAACGCGGCGGCGTTTTGGAGGGCGGCAACCGTTATGCGGAATCGGCGTGACGTCTTTGATGAGCGTAATCTCCAAGCCGGCAGCCTGGAGCGACCTGATCGCAGCTTCGCGGCCGGCGCCCGGCCCTTTGACCAAAACCTCGGTCGTCTTCATGCCGTGTTCCATCGCCTTGCGCGCGGCGGCTTCAGCCGCCATCTGTGCCGCGAACGGTGTCGACTTCTTCGATCCCTTGAATCCGAGATTTCCAGCCGACGCCCAAGATACGACGTTGCCGTGCTGATCGCTGATCGTTACCAGGGTGTTGTTAAACGAGGCGTGGATGTGCGCCACGCCGGACGCGACATTCTTAATTTCGCGCTTGCGGCGCGTCTTGGTTTGCTTTTTCGCAGCCAACAATAACTCCGAACGTGTTTATCCTATCCCCGAACGACGGGGTGTCGTCGCCTCGACCGTTTGCCGGCGCAAAGCCGCGTACGGTCTGCCTCTTGGAACGCTCGGCGATTGCGCTCCGCCCGAAAGGATCGGGCCTGCCGCGTGGTGTCCGCTAAGAGAGAACGAAGCGGCACCAAGCAGGTATCTTACCCTAGGCCGCCCGCCCGGTCAAGGGTGAATCCGGCAGTCGACGCCGCTCGGTCGCTTGCCGGCAATAAAAAAGGGGCTGCAGGATTCCTGCAGCCCCACACGCTCAAGCGCCCTGCGCTAGAACCGGATGCCTAAGCCCGCGTACGGACCATTCTGACTTATGCCCACCGGAGCGTTCGTCTTGTTCGAGAGCGTCACTCCGAGCCAACCCACATCGAGGAAGACCGGACCGAACGCGACGTCTCCGCCGACTTGGTACTTCAGCTCGTTGTAGGCGAGCCGCAACGAACCGGCCGGCGTCAGGATGTTACCGTTGATGTTCGGATAGTACCAGGCGCTGCCGTAGAGCGACCACGTCTGGTTGAGGTCGGGCAACTTCTCGAGACCGAAGCCAACGTTGTTCAACCTCGGATACCCGTAGTTGTTGTTCCGCCAGAGGTAGCCGACACCGATGTAGATACGGGGATCGACGACCTTGACACCCAGACGAACGTCGACGTCGGTATCGCGCCCGGTGAACGCCGGGACGAACGTCGATCCGCCGCCGCCGATGACGGTTACGAACGAGTTGTTGTGCGGCCAAGCGATCGTGCGGGAATCGACTTCCAGCATCCACGGGATGTTGAACAAGTCAAACTCGCCGCCGCCGCGCACGGCCCACGATCCCGCTGAGGAGATGTTGCCTGGGCTGAACGCGTTGTACACCTTCTGCGAGAACAGGTAGTCGCCAACCACGAACAGGTCGTGATAGGGCGTTGCCGTCGGAGTCGGCGTCGGTGGCGGTGGCGGTGGCGGTGGCGGTGGCGGCGGTGGCGGCGGCGGTGTTGCCGGCAGATACCGCACGACAACTACGCGCTGCGAGGGTACCCATTGTACGTAGGCGCCCATGCCTTCCGAAATCACACGCACCGGCACGACGACGGCACCCTGGTAGATTTCCGGGGGAACGTCGAGCGGCCGGGTTTCACCGTTGATGATGACTTCGGGGCGACCCACGGTCACTTTAACGTCGGCGCCAGGTTTGCTGACATCGGCGGTCTTTGACCCTGGATCCCACGAAACGGTCGCGCCCATCTGCTCGAACATCGAGCGCAACGGAATGAGGATCGTGCCGCCCCGAACCAACGCAGCAAGGACGCGTCCTTGCTTTAGCCTGTCGGGACGAGCATAGACGTGATGGTCGTTGAAGAGAATCGGGATTGCTCCCGAGGGCGGCGACCCGAAATCGGCCGCCGGTGGCGCTCCCCCTGCTTGCGCAACCGTCTGGTGTCCAGAGTTTCCCTGGGGTTGCGCGTTCGAGGGGGCAGCGAGCGCACTAAGGCCTAGACTGCTGACCAATATTGCAGTCAGGGCCGCGGTGCTCAGTCGTTTCACGAAGGCCTCCTATCGATGAATTTTTCGGCAGCGAAACGGGGCCCCGTCGCGCTGCGCCCCAGCAGAAGCGAGCCTTAGCGCTGGCTTCCGCAGAGAGGGGTCAAGCGGGTTATTCCCGTGCCAGGCCCCTCGGTAAACGCATCAACCATGCGATTCCTGTAAACACTTCGCATGATGCCAAGAGCAGCGCTACCCGTGGGGCGAGCGGGCTGCTGAGTTGACCGGCCCGTGCGAGCACCAACGTGGTGAATGCCGGCGCCACGATTTGTGGACCCACAACGGCGAGGTTCCAGACCGCCATCGCCGTCGCGGCCGCCGGCGGCGGAATCATCCTGCATCCTAGGGCCCAATCCGCCACTAAAAATCCGCCCCAACCGGC
>JBPYDW010000279.1:0-6561 GCA_051986335.1 Vulcanimicrobiaceae bacterium
ATCGTGCTTAGCACGCGAGGGCTGCGTCGTGGCTGGATTGCCGCTTTCTGTGCCGACCGCATGTGCGCGCCGGACACGGTCACCTTTATCGTTCCGCCGAGCGGCGTCAAGACGTACGAATTTCAACTCGTGCCGCCCGCTCCGGGCAAACGCCCCGGCCGCGTCATGGTCGGAGCGAATGGCGCGGCGTGGACTGCGACGCCGGACGGTTAGCAGAGCAAGCGGTCGGTTTCCTCCTTCGTGCGTGCCACAAATAGCGTAATATGGGTGCACGAGGAGGTAAGCCCATGCGAAAACTTGGTAGCCCTCTGCTTTTTGGATTAGCCCTCGTTCTGGCCACGTCGACCTTGGCCCAGGCTACGGGTACGGCCCGCGTCCAACAGAGTACCGGCAAAGTCAGGTACTACTACAACGTCGTGATAGACGTTACGACGCACAGCCTGCGGCTAACGAGCGCGGACGGCAAGGGAACGCTGATCATCAACAGGGCAGCTTGCGCATACGATGGCTACTTGCAGAAATGCACGCCGCAGAGTGTATATTTGAAGCAGAACGGTGCAACGCGTCCGATCGACATAAAGAGCGGTACCGTATGGGTTAACCTAACAAAGTCCGATCACACGATGTCCCTATCGTCCACGACGCTGCCACCGCGCGGCATCTTGATGACGATGGAGACGAGGATCGGAACGTACGTCACCCTCAACGGAAAGATCGATGGGATGAAGCGATGAGAATTGCAGCATTAGGATTAGTGGTTGTCCTCGTCTGTGCGGTGCCGTTGTCGTCATCGGCGCGGCCGGGAGGAGGCGGCGGCGGACGCCCCGCAGGCGGGTATAGCGGCGGAGCGCGACCGGCAGGCGGTGGAGCCCGCCCCTCTGGTAGCTACGGCGGCGGTGGCGCGCGCCCCAGTGGCGGAGCCGGCGGCGGTGGGTTCAACTTCAACCGTGACGTCAACGCATCGCGCCCAGGCAGTAGCCCAAGCCGGCCGTCGACGATGCCCGCGAACAACGGCAATCGTGGCAACTATAACAACGGAAACCGGAACAACGTCAACAACGGAAACCGGAACAACGTCAATAACACAAACCGGAACAACGTCAATAACGCAAACCGGAACAACGTCAACAACGCAAACCGGAACAACGTTAACAACGGCAATCGATATAGCTATAACAATATCAACGTCAATCGCGGGGTGGTCGTTGCCAATCCGGTCTATCACGGAGCAGCGTGGGGTTGGAACCGCGGCGTGATCTGGGCTCCCGTGGGCGCCTATTGGGGCGGCGGATTCTGGGGCGCGTTCGCGGTGGGAGCCGCCACCGCAGCACTCTATGGATCGATCTACTATAACAACACAAGGTACACTTCGTATCAGGTGGCGCAATCTAGCCCGGGCGCGACGTTGCTCTCGAACTACCACTTGACCCAGACGCAATGCGGTCCACCCAACCTCGTAGTTATCTACGGACCGAACAATAGCGTCATCTGCGCCTATCCGAACAATACCGTTTCGGCCGGCAATTACAACCTCGACACTTCCACGTTGTCCCTTACTTCGATGTAGGAGGAACGGTGAGATACAGTTGTGCAGCGCTAGCTGCCGCGATGATTGCAGTTCTAGCGGGCGGGCCGGCCATTGCCGCAACGCTGACCAAAGGCACGGTACTAAATACGGTGCTCGCTTCGAACGAATCCACGGCCAACGTGCAAAAAGGCGATCGGATCGTCTTGCACGTCGTCGCGCCGTACCCCGATTCGTCTTTGGCGGGCGCGACGATCACGGCCCACGTGACCTCGGTTCAGCACGCCTCGCCCGGCACCAGTGCCGGCGTCGGCTTTCTCTTCGACGTAATCAAACTCCAGAGCGGGTCGGTACAGCCGATTGCCGCGTACGTCGTTTCGAGTCAAGTGACGCAGCGCAATCACAAGATCCCCGGTCTTCCGCCGCCGGCGAATACGGCGTGGGCGAATCAACCGCGGAACGCAATTAATCCCGGTGCGGCGCCGCAACAAAGTACCATATTCTGGCAACACAACGTTGGTTCGGGCAGCGGTTCAACCGGATCGGGCGGCTCTTCTCCTATGGTTATAACCGGCGGTTACTTCCACGCGCGCCAAACCGGCGTTGACGTATCGCTGCCGGCCGGAAGCGCGGTGAAACTGGAGCTGGCGCACTCTCTAACGCTCTAAATCCGCGACCTACGGAGGTCGATGCAGGCGACCAGGAGTCAGCCCGCGGGCCCAACAAGGGTACGGCGGCCAACTCGTCGATGAGACCACGATAGCAGACGCAAACAGACGAAAGGGGAGTTATGAAAACCGTCGTTGCCCGTTTTCTTCCGGTAGTCGCGATTGCCGCAGCGATTATTCCACTCGCTTCCGGTGCCGCCCCGAACCCGATCACGATCCAGCAGTGTTTCATTACGGTTCCGAATCACTTCAGCACAAAGGCGAGCGGCACGCAGATCGTCTACGTCAATCGCGGCCCGAAGACCGCGCATGACGTTACGTTTGCGGTCGGCTATCGCAATGCGCAACACAACTTCCTGCGCCGCGTTACCGACACCGGCGAATTCGGGCCGGGCGTGCCGATCAACCATCATTTCTCCTTGTTCAGCGACGTGACGTTTGCCGGAAAGACGACGTCGATGTGCAAAGCCATTGCGGTGAAGTGGTCGGACGGCACCAGCTGGCACTCCTAAGCTGCCAATAGCGACAGCGCGATCGCGTTTGAACGCGGTCGCGCTTTTTCTTTCTGGGCGCGGCGATAGGAGGCGCTAGGGCTCGACCGAGGTGGCGATGCGCACCAACTCGTCGCGGGACAGCTCGCCGACCATCGTATAGTGAATCCCGTTGCCGACCCAAGCCAGCAGCGTCAGCGGCCCTTCCTCGACGTAGCTGCCGATATCGTCGCCCACGCGAATCTGCGCAGCCTTGAAGTGCGTTGTATCCACCGAGGAGCCTTTGGCGTTTTCGAACAGCGAGACCGTGCGAATGCCGTCGGAATAGAGCAGGTGCAGAGTGCGTACTCCTTTGACGTCGGCGACGTCGCCGGTCACCGGAACGAAACCGTTGGGAAGATAGCGCGGACTGTGGGCGGCAAATCCGGCGGCCTTGACGCTGGCCGAAATGTCGCTCGACGGCGGGCCGTGGTCGCGGCCCTTGACTTCTTGTAGGCCCGATGGCAGGGTGAAGACGCCGTTGGGGATAGCGGCGGTGTAGCGGAGCTGCTCGAACCGGGTCTGCGACGTCAGCGATCCGTTTGCTCCAAAGCGTTCCTTTTGCAAAACCAACCCGGTCTGCGCGTCGATATAGATGCGCATCGTCGTCTCACCGGTATGCTTGTTGACCAGGAGCAGCACGTGTGCGCTGCGGCCGGCGACCGTTTCATCGGGCGCGCTGACGACTCGGTAATTGCGCGTCATCAGGTCGTAGTTGTCCTGCAACGCGACCTGATCGTCGACGGCGTCGTTCTCGTCGACGATGAGCCGGTTGTGCTGCACGTCCACGTTATAGGTGGTGTGGCCGCGGATGACGATCGAATCGCCGAAGAGCGACCGCGGCGCGAGGTACCAGCAGCGCGTCAGGCCGGGCGCTACATGCTCGATGCGATAGATCGAGGCTTCGCTTTGCGACTCGCCGATGTCCAGGCTCTGCACTTCGCCGACGTAGGAGATGCGCAGCGGAGCCGCGATCGCTTCGCGCAGCAGAAGCGAGGGATCGCTGCTGATGGTGGGTGCCGGCGCCGCTGCAGCAGCGGCGGTCAGCGCGACGAGCGATGCGAGCTGGGCGAGCTTACCGAACATATTCCGCCGTGCGCACCGCGGGCAACACGGCCACCGACGGGTTCTCCGCGGCCTCATTGCTGTAGGTCAGCGACGCCGGTACGGCGGCGGTTGCGTCGGCGAACGGCATCGTGCCGTTCATCTCGGCGTGATCGTTGATGTAATACGCAGCGTCGATGGACGGCGTTTGATTTTGCCCGTTGAACGGAACCGCCAGGAGAAACGCCGCGGCGAGCACGGCCGCCGCTGGAATCGCGACAGCCGGACGCAGCCACTCGCGCAGTGCGTCCATGAACGTCACGGAGGGCGCCGAGGCGCGCGCAATCTCGTCGAGCACGCGGGCACGAACCCCGCTCGGGAACTCCCGATCGGTATCGCGCGCGTGCATGCGCAACGCTTCGGAAAGAGCAGCTTCAGCGTCGTACGCCGACTTGCACTGCGCGCACGCGGCAAGATGCCGGTGCACGGCAGCATCGGCCTGCGGCGGCAGTCCGTGGTGAAGGTAGTCGATCAGCGTGTCGGTTGTAAGATGTTCGTTCATGTCGTTGTTGCGTCGTAACGTTCGACGAGCCGGCGGAGTTGGGCTCTGGCGCGGTGCAACCGAGATCGCACCGTCCCGATCGAGCAGCCGGCGATCTCCGCAATCTCCTGGTAGCTCAATTCCTCGATATCCGCGAGGATCACGACCTGCCGCTGGTCCGGTGAGAGCGCTTCGAGCGCTTTGGAGAGTCGTTCTCCAAGCTGCCCTTCGACGTAATCATCTATCGGATTGACGGCCAACGGCCGCTCGCCTCCGAACTCCTGTGGCGCGTTGTCCTCGGGGATCTCTTCTTGATAACGTCCTTTTCGCCGCCGAAGTTCGTCGCGGTAGAGATTCGTGACGATGCGGTAAATCCAGGAAAGGAACGAGGTGCCGGGTTCAAAGGCCTTCCAGGCCCGATAAACACGGATGAACGCTTCCTGGGTGAGGTCCCGGGCGTCCGGTTCGTTGCGGGTTAGCCGGAGGGCAAAGTTGTAGGTCGCCTTGCCGTACTGCTCCATGGCCTGCTCCAGAAAAGCGGCCTGTTCGGGGCTAGGCGGCTCGATCGGCTTACGCGGCGCTGCCATGGAGGTGTGTCTCTAGTACCCCACCAAAGCAGGCGTGGCCTGGGAAGTTAGGAATACCTAATAGAGCCATTAGCCACGCCATAGAGCCAGAGGAACCCGCTTCGATCGTGCACTCCCTTCTCCGACGCTTCCTCGCCGGATTGGCGCTGTTTATCGCTTTCCCCGCGAGCGCCGCAGCGCAGATGCAGATGGCCTCGCCGGTGCCTTTGGCCACGCCGATTCCGGCTGCTCCCGGAGCGAGCGACGACGTCAGCCTCGGTTTGACCGACCTTCGCCCGGTTAGGATCGAACCGGACGGAACGAAGGTCTTCGCGCTCACCGCCGGCGTGACCGATTGGGAAATCACCAAGGGCACGCACGTGCGCGCTTACGCGTACAACGGCACGGTTCCCGGGCCGGTGATTCGCGTGCGCGCGGGCGATCGCGTGAAAGTGCTCTTTACCAACCAGCTCCCCGAACCAACCGTCATTCATTGGCACGGCTTGCCCGTACCCAACGACATGGACGGCGTACCGGGCGTCACGCAAGCTCCGATTGCTCCGGGCGGTTCCTTCACCTACGTATTTACGGCAAAATATCCCGGGACGTACATCTATCACACCCATTTCAACGATCTCGATCAGCTGGATCGCGGGCTCTACGGGGCGTTTATCGTGGAGGATCCGAAGGCACCTCGGGTCGCTCATGACTATCCGGTGATTCTTTCTTCGTGGCGCATCCGCAACGATGAAGAGAACTACTTTTCGATCAACGGAAAATCGTATCCGGAGACGCGGCCGCTGGAGGTAAAGCGTGGCGATCTCATCCGCGTGCGTTACATAAACATCAGCGGCACCGAGTTTCACACCATGCACGTGCATGGGCATATCATGCAAGTCATCGCCCGCGACGGCAATCCCGTGACGTATCTGGACCGTGAAAATACCGTCAATATCGGCCCCGGACAAACCGTCGACGTGTTGATACGGGCCAATGCCGATCCGGGGACGTGGTTACTCCACTGCCACGTGCTCGATCACATGATGAACGGCAACGTGATGCCGGGCGGGCTGATCACGGCCCTGCACTATGCCGGCACGCCCAACACGATGCTGGGTATGGAAAGCGCCATGGGCGGCGTCTCGCACGGCGCGCACGTCGCGCTGAGCATGTGGGAGACCTTGATACTCGGCGCGATCGCCGGCTTCACTATTTTCCTCGGCTTGCCGGTTGCGCGCATGCGCAACGTCGCGCCGCAGCTGATGTCGTTCTTGAACTCGCTGGCCGTCGGCGTCCTGTTCTTTCTGCTCTTCGACGTCGTCCGGCAAGCCTCCGAACCGGTCGAAGACGCGCTGCACGTGTGGCAATCCGGGGGCGGCGATGCCAACGACTTCGTGACCTTGTGCATCATCTTCGTTTTCGGCATCAGCTTCAGCCTGGTCGGCCTGGTTTACGGAACGCGCAGCTTCATGCGTAGCGCCAAAGAGGCCGGCATCCATAATCCGCTGGCCCTCTCGATGATCATTGCCATCGGGATCGGCATGCACAACTTCGCCGAGGGGCTGGCGATCGGACAGTCGGCCGCGATCGGCGCGATTCAACTGGCGTTCATGCTGATCATCGGATTCGGTCTGCACAACGCGACCGAAGGATTCGGCATCGCCGCTCCGTTGATGCAGCTTGGCGG
>JBPYDW010000280.1:0-5457 GCA_051986335.1 Vulcanimicrobiaceae bacterium
GCATCACCGTTGCGCAAGCGGTCCCCAAAGGCGCGAAGATGGACTTCATCGTCGAGAAACTCACCGAACTCGGCGTGGCTGCCATCGTGCCGATGAACAGCGAACGCTCCATCGGGCGCGTATCCGAAAGCAAGATCGAGCGGTGGCGGCGCTTAGCCCGCAGCGCCGCCGCGCAGTGCGGCCGCGCCGACGTTCCGCCGGTCGCCGAGCCGGCGCAGTTTTCCCACGTGGTCGAATCGAGCGGCGGCTACGACCGTTTCATAATGCCCTGGGAGCTGAGCGAGGCGCGTCCGCTACGCGAGCTGCTTCCGGAGTTGCTGCGCGACGCGCGCACGGCATTGATCGCGATCGGTCCCGAAGGCGGGTTTTCGCACGCTGAAGCCGATGCTGCCGAGGCGACCGGAGCGCAGCTGGTTTCGCTCGGCCGCCGCATCCTGCGGACCGAGACCGCGGCGCTTGCACTCGTGGCGATGATGAATCTTGTCACCGATGCCTAAGCGAACTGCGCCGCAGCGTGCGGACGGACAATTGCCGCATAGCGTCGTACTACGGCCGAATTGAGCATGTCCAAGCTGCCCTTTTCCATCGTCGTTCCGACATACAACGAAGCCGGAGGCATCGAGCGGCTCTTACGAGCCGTCGATGCCGTGTTCAAAGCCAACGATTTGGACGGCGAAGTTATCGTTGTCGACGACAACTCGCCGGACGGCACCGGCGAAATCGTCGACCGCTTGTCAAGCGAATTGCCGGTGCGCTGTCTGCATCGCCCGGGGAAACTCGGGCTTTCCAGCGGCGTCATCGACGGATGGAAGATCGCGCGGCCGGAGTCGCTTGCGCTTGGCGCGATGGATGCCGATTTCAGTCACGACATCGAAATTTTGCCGAAGATGGTTGCAGCGCTCGAGTCGGAGAATTACGGACTTGCGATCGGTAGCCGCTACGTTCCCGGCGGAGGCATCACCAACTGGCCGAAGCGTCGGATAGTAACGTCGCGGGTGGCGTGCATGCTGGCCCGTCCGCTCACCAACGTTGCCGATATCACCAGCGGGTATTTCCTCGTTCGCCGCGAGGCGCTCGACGGCGTCGAACTGGATCCAATCGGATTCAAGATCGGGCTGGAAGTAATAGCCAAGGCGAACTACGGCAAGGCGATAGAGATTCCGTACGTTTTCGTCGATCGGGTAGTCGGCGAATCCAAGCTCAACCAAAAAGAGATCTTCAACTATCTCAAGCAGTTGCGCAAACTCTATACGGGGCGCCTGCTCCCGCGACGAGGTGCCACACGCTGATGCCGATGCCCGATTGGCTGCGCAGCCGGAGAAGCACGGCGTCCGATGGGCGTGACGCCGCCCAATGGACCAAGTGTCCGAAGTGCGGTGAGATGCTCTACAATCGCGACTTAATCGCCAATGCCAGCGTCTGCCCGCGGTGCAAGCATCATTTTCGCATGGGTGCGTACGATCGCATCTCCTCGATCGTCGACGGAGATTTTGTCGAGATCGGTCTCGACGTTCTCCCCGGCGATCCGTTAGGCTGGTCTGACGTCCGGCCGTACCCAGCCAAACTTGCGAACGATAAGGAGAAGAGCGGGCTAAGCGAAGGCGTGGTCTGCGGATTCGGACAAATAGGCGGCCACGATGTCGCCTTGGGCGTAATGGATTTCAACTTTCGTGGCGGCACGATGGGCGAGGTAGTGGGCGAGCGCATAACCCGATTACTCGAGGGCGCGCGCCAGCGCAAGATTCCGTGCATCGTCTTTACCGCTTCGGGCGGCGCGCGCATGGAAGAGGGCATGCTGGCACTGATGCAGATGGCAAAGACGACCGCGGCGGTCGCCCGTCACATGGAAGAAGGAAATTTCTTCGGCGTCGTGCTTACCGATCCGACGACCGGCGGCGTATCGGCGTCGTTCGCGTTTGAGGCCGATGTGGTGATTGCCGAGTCCAAAGCGATGATTGGTTTTGCCGGCCGCCGCGTAATCGAGCAAACGATTCGCCAGAAACTTCCCGACCAGTTCCAGACCGCCGAGTTCCTCTTGGAGAAGGGGCACATCGATATGGTCGTGGACCGCAAGGACCTCAAACCGACGCTGATACGAATCCTCGAATACGTCGGCGCCGGTTCGCGCGCCGGCAAAGCAGTCGTGAGCAAGACGTGAACCTGATCGTCGAGCGCGAAAAAGGCCTCATCGAGCTGCAACAGCGCATCGCCGATCTGCGCAACGCGAATGTCAACCAGCCGGTCGATATGTCCGCCGAGATCGCTGCGCTGGAAAGCAAGTACGCCCAGATCCAGCGCGAGATCTTCGGCGACCTCTCGCCCTGGGAGAAGGTGCACATGGCCAGGCACCCGAGCCGGCCGACATCGCTGGACTACATTGCCAGGCTCGATCGCTTCGACGAGTTGCACGGTGACCGCCATTTCCGCGACGATCCGGCAATCGTCGGCGGATTCGCGTGGCTGCGTGGAAACGCGGTCATGGCGATCGGTCAGCAGCGTGGTCGCGACACCAAGGAGAACTTGCGCCGCAACTTCGGCATGGTTACGCCGGAGGGCTATCGCAAGGTGAAGCGCTTAGCCCATTTAGCATCGCGATTGGGGTTGCCCATCGTCACGTTCGTCGACACCAAGGGCGCCGATCCGGGCATCAGCTCCGAGGAGCACGCACAATCCGAAGCCATCGCCCAGTGCCTGTATGAGTTCACCATGGCACGCGTGCCGATCGTCGCATCGGTCATCGGCGAAGGCGGATCCGGCGGAGCGCTGGCGCTCGCGATCGCCGACCGCGTCATCATGCTCGAAAACAGCGTGTACTCGGTCGCGTCACCCGAAGGCTGCGCAGCAATCTTATGGAGCGACGCCAATAAAGCGGAGGAAGCTGCCACGCGGTTGAAGTTGACCGCGCAGGACTTGGCGGGATTCGGCATTGTCGACTCGATCGTGCCGGAGCCGTTGGGTGGAGCGCATCGCGATGCGGAAACGGTCGTGTCGCGCGTGCTGGATGCGGTTGATGCCGCGCTGGCGGAACTGGCGAGTAAAGAGGTAAACGCGCTGTTGGACGAACGCTATCAGAAGTACCGGCGGTTGGGCGCGTGGCGCGTGCAGGCGCAGGACGTCGTCGGAATCGCAAAATGAAGGGCAAGCCGTTCGCGAATAACCTCCTCCACTTCGCGCGTAGAATCGTCGCCGGCACAATGATTGCGGCGGTTGCCATCCTGGTCGCGATTCAATTCGGACGGGTTATTCAGGCGAACTATCAGATGTCGCAGCGTCTGGCATCGGTTCAGAACGACATTCGCACCCTCGAGGGCCGCCGGGACGTACAGCTGCGCGAGATCCAGCGCTTGCGCGATCCGCAAGGAGCGATACCGGAGATCCACGACAAGTTGCGGCTGGTGCGCCCCAACGAAGCGATCGTTTTTGTGAAGACGCCACGACCCGCGCCTAGCGCGCATCCGTGAGCGGACCCATTGCTGGTAAGACGGTGCGCGGCATCGTCATCAATCTCAATGCTTTTGGTGCGACCGTTCGTCTAGAGGACGGCGGGATCGTCAGCGCCGTGCCGGCCGATATCGAGGCGCGGCGGCCGGAGTACGAGCGTGCCTGGAATGGGCGTAAGCCCGTGCTCTTCGAGTGCCGCGAGGGGCGACGCACCGTTGTCGTGCTCGCTCCGCAGATCGATGACGAAGTGCTGGACGATCGAATCGCTACCTACCTGAAGTCAATCGAGAGTTGGGATTCCCCCGATGGTGTCCCGGCGCACGAACGGCACTTTCTGCGCAAGAAGAAGCGTGCCGCTCTATTCGAAGGGCGATCGAGCACCGGCGCAGCGCAGGAGGCACGCAGACCGGCCGAACCCCGCGATCCTTGAATCGCGAGGCCGTCGTCTCCATCGGCACGAACTCGACGCGCCTGCTCATCGCGGACTTTTCGGCTGCCGCACCCGCGGTCGTTTCGGCGCAATCGATCGGTACGCGCATCGGCGAGGGGCTGCGCGGACGTGGACGCTTAACCGACGGGGCGATGCGCCGCACGCTCGATGCGATAGGTTCGTACGCGAGCGAAATCTCGGCGTGCGAAGGTGTTTCCAAAACGTATGCGATCGCTACCAGCGCGTTGCGGAGGGCCGACAACGGCGACGCCTTTGCCCGCGAGCTCGAAGCGGTTCTCGGCGTTCCCCTCGACGTTTTGTCGGGAGAACAGGAAGCCGTCGCGTCCTACCGCGGCGCGCGCGCCGCGCTGTTGCTTCCGGCCGGCAAACGCCTTGGCGTGGTGGATATCGGTGGCGGCAGTACGGAGTTCGCCGAAGGCGTCGGCGATATGCCCGAACGCGCCGCATCCTGTGAGATTGGAGCCGTGCGCCTCAGCGAGGCGTGTCCCGAACTCGCCGGCACGCTGGGCGCCGTTCCCGCTGCCGTTCTTCCAAAAGCTCGAGCTCTTGCGCGAGCGGCGCTGGAGCCGATCGCTTCGTTTGCTACGGTCGAACGATTGGCGCTCGTCGGCGGGAGCGCAACGACGGCAACCGCCCTCGTGCGCGGCTCCGACGAGCGATTGGACTTCTCGGAGCTCACGCTTGAGCAACTGCGCGGCACGCTCGAACGTCTCTGTGCGCTTCCGCTGGCCGAGCGCAAGGTGTTGCCGGGCATGAATCCGCAGCGAGCCGACATCCTTCCCGCCGGCCTCATCATCTTAGACGTCGTGTTCGGTCTAGCCGGATTGGATCGCGCCGCCGTCCTGCGGGCCGACCTGTTATTGGGATATCTGCTGATGCGCCGCGAGCATAATCCGGCACTCGACGTTTAGCGCCAGGACCGTCGAGGTGCGCGAGTTGGTCTTTCCGAACGAGACCCACGAGATGACACATCACCCTGGAGTCGGATGGTAATGCGTGACAAGGACATCGCCGATCACATCGAGGCGCTAGTAAAGGAAGAGCACGAGCTGCTGGAGCGTGCCGAGGCGACACCGCTTGGCGATGCCGATCGCGCCCGGTTCGAAGAGATCAACGTGCGGTTGGATCAATATTGGGATCTGTTACGCCAGCGCCGCGCCCGCCGCAGCGCCGGCCAGGATCCGGACGTCGCGCGCATGCGTTCATCCGACGTTGTCGAGCACTACAAGCAATAAATCGCTTAAGCCGAAGGAGGTGCGCAACTGCGATCCCGCCCAAATGGGCGGCAGTCATCATGGGATGATGGTGGAACTGGCAGACACAACAGACTTTTTTGGAGCCGGAGGAGCGGGAAACCACCTTCGGGATGCGCTCAAATTCGGTGAACCCTCTGCTCGCTGAGCGTGGCAACGCCGAGCCAAGCCGAATGCGCACATTCGGAAGGTGTAGAGACTGGACGGGCGCGGCCTACGTCGTGATTGTACGATAGGGCCAAGGCACAGTCCGGACCGCAAACGCGAAAAGCGGTAGTGAAAGCTATAGTGGTGCGAAAATCTGTCGCTCGA
>JBPYDW010000281.1:0-3428 GCA_051986335.1 Vulcanimicrobiaceae bacterium
TGGATCGCGTCGTCGGTCGATTTGTTCTTGCACGCGTCGTAGGCATCGATTGCTTGCTGCGCGAGCGCTACCACTTGCGTATCTTGCCCCGCGACGGCGGCGTTCACCGCAGCTTGGTACGATGCGCTCGCGAGCGGGCATTGGAACGTCGGCCCGAATGCGTCGGCCGCCGCGCGCACGTGCACCGGAGCTACGGTCAGCGTCGCACAGCTCGCAAAGGCAACGATCGCCCAGCCGCTACATTTCACCTCGCCTAACGTTCGTGCGAGGAGAACGCGGGCCTCGTTCGCAAACGGGTCGGGCGAGGAGACACGAGCGATGAGTGAGCAACCGATTAAAGTAACCGGCATGGACTTGAGCGGCTACATGGTCAAGGATGCGGCGCGGGCAATCGCCTTTTATCGTGACGTGCTCGGTCTGGAACCGGCCGTCGTCTATCCCGACAACCGCGGAGCCGAGTACGAGTTTCCCGACGGGACAACGTTCGGATTATGGGGAGGCGGCGGCCGCGTGATGCCGTTTCAGCCGAGCAACGGCATACTCTTTGCGGTGGACGACTTCGACGCTGCGGTCGCAGCACTCAAAGCGCGCAATATTCCGCTGATCATGCAACGTTAGACTCCGGTCTGCTACATGGCGATGATCAACGACACGGAAGGTAATATGGTCACCTTACACAAGCGCAAGCGCTGAGCCGCGCACTACGGGGTGGTGCTTACCGCCTCGCTCATGGCTTGTTCCTCGGTCAGCAGAGCGCCGCGCTGCCGCGCAGCGGCGAAACTGCGTTCGTCGGCGGAAGCTGCGAGCAGCTCCTCGATCCGCTTGCGGCCCCACAGTTCGGTCGGCTGGCGTTCCAGACCGTTCCTTTCGAAGTAGGCGTCAACGTAACCGGTGAGCAACGCTGCGTGCTCCAGCTCTCCCGACAGGGCCGCGATGAGCGCCATGTTCTGCACGGCGACCGCGATCTGGTAGCCGTTTTGAATCTCCCGCAGAATGCGCAGCGCTTCGCGCGAATCGGCGGCGGCTTCCGTCGACTGCCCGACCGCCAAACGATACGAGGCGAGATTGTTACGCAGGTTCGACAGTACTCGCGAGCTCTTGTTGCGCTCGGCTAAATCGAGCGCCTCCGTAGCATTCGCCAGCGCCGATTCGTAGTTACCGCTGGCGAACTCCAAGTCGGCCAGGTACAGGTAGGCGTTCATCACGCCGAACTCCACGCCGTGCTCGCGCGCCACGTCGAGCGCACGCGTGTACGTCGCTCGGGCAGAGTCGAGGTCGCAGCGAAACGCGGCAATCGAGCCCAACGTGGTCATTGCCGCAACCCACTCGCCGGGATCGCTCGCGTCATCGAGCAGTTCGGCCGCCCGCTGTAGTGCCGCCTCAGCTTCGGGAAGGTGACCGATCTCGCGCAGAGCGTAACCACTGCGGCGCAGCGACGAGCCGACGCCCCGCCGATCGTCGAGTTGTTCGTAGAGATCGTGCGCGTGGTCGGCTGCAGTTCGGCTCTCCGCGCCTTCCGAAAGAGCCGCGCGCGCCAACCACAGGCGAGCCGCGATCTGCGGCACGGCACGCTCGTCGATCGCCTCCAACGCCCGGTCGATCCAGCGCCGGCCTTCATTGAATTGCCCGACCTCAAACCAAAAGCGCTCGAGCGACCCGGCCAGCGCCGCGCCAAGCTCCGGATCGTGCCGCGCTTCGAGTGCCCATCCCAGCGCCGCCCGGAAGTTGCCCAGCTCGCGGTGCAGCGAAGCATACCATCCTGCTTGCGGCGTCGTCCAAAAATTCTTGTCTGCCTCGTCGGCCAGGACTCGAAAGAATTGCGCGTGCTTGCCCGCGATCGCGTCACCTTCTCCACTCTCGGTTAAACGCTCGAGAGCGTAGTCGCGCGTCGATTCGAGTAACTGATACCGCTCGAGGTCTTCGCTCGATTCCGGGTTCAACAGTGATTTTTCGACCAGCGAGATCGTAAGGTCGGGTACGTCGGCATCGCGCACCACCTCGTCCGAACAGATCGCCTGCGCGGCTTCGAGCGAATAGTCACCGGCAAAGACGGCGCTGCGCCGCAGCAGCGCCTTCTCGCCGTCCGCTAGCAAGTTGTAGCTCCAGTCGATGAGCGCACGCATCGTTCGATGGCGCGGAAGCGCCGTGCGGCTGCCGCCGCTCAGCAGGCGGAACCGCTCGTCGAGCCGCTTCTTGAGGTGGGCGACGCTCAGCACGTTCATTCGAGCCGCCGCTAGCTCGATGGCGAGCGGAATGCCGTCCAAACGGCGGCAGATCGCGACCACGTCGGCAACGTTATCGTCGTTGAGCCGAAAACTCTGATTCACCGCCATCGCGCGCTCGGCAAAAAGCGCTATCGCTCCGTACTGCCTCGCGGTGCGTACGTCGAGCTCTTGCGTTGGCTTGGGAACCGGTAGCGAAGCGACGCGGTGAATCCATTCGCCGCCGATGCCGAGACCTTGTTGCGAGGTCGCAAGGATCGATACGTTCGGGCATCGCTGCAAGATCGTCGCGGCAACTTGGGCCACGCTATCGATCAGGTGCTCGCAGTTATCGAAGATGAGCAGCACGTGTTTGTTGCCCAGCGCCGCCACGACGGATTCCACGATCGAGCGATCCTGCGACCCGCGCAAGGTCATCGCCGTAGCGACGACGCTGGGCGCGAGCTCGGGATCGGCGATCGTCGCGAACTCCACCAGCCAGACGCCGTCGCGATAGCGGTCCAGCAGCGCCGCGCCGAGTTGCACCGCTAAGCGCGTCTTGCCGACGCCGCCCGAGCCGACTAAGGTGACCAGCCGCGATTGCTGCAACCTTTGCCCTACTGCACTAAGCTCCGCGTGACGTCCGACAAAGCTGGTGAGTTGCAGCGGTAAGTTGTTGGGCAGGGCCCCGATCGAGCGCAGCGCCGGAAATTCGCTCTGCAAATCGGGAACGCTCAGCTGGAAGACCCGTTCCGGCTCGGCCAAGTCACGCAGCCGATGGATGCCGAGATCGCGCAAGTGCTTGCTGAAGGCGGCTTCGTTCTCCAACAAGTTTGCTGCAACGCTGCTCAGCAGAATCTGTCCGCCGTGACCGATCGCCAGCAGCCGCGCAACGCGATTGACGGTCGGACCGAAGTAGTCGCCTTCGCGTTCTTGTGCTTCACCGGTATGCAGGGCCATGCGCACCCGCAAGCCGTCGACGGCGCTAAAGTCCTCGTGCACGAGGTTGCGTTGGGCCTCCAGAGCGGCGGCGGCCGCTTCGGTCGCGCGCTCGAAGGCCGCCGCCATTCCGTCGCCGGTCATTTTGAAGACGTAACCGCCGTGCTTTTCTACCGCAGCCCGGAGCATCGCGTCGTGGCGCTCGATCGCGCGGGCCATTGCCGCATTGCGCGTCTCCCAACGCTTCGTGCTCGACTCGACATCGGTGAACAGAAACGTCACCGTTCC
>JBPYDW010000282.1:0-5013 GCA_051986335.1 Vulcanimicrobiaceae bacterium
GCTAACGTGCTGTTCCAAACCCGCGATCGCGGCAGAACCTGGGTGGCGATCAGCCCCGACCTTACCCGCAACGATCCGGCCAAACAGCAGGTCGCCGGCGGCCCGATCAACACCGACGTCTCGGGAGCCGAGTTTTACGACACGCTGCTGGACATCGGGCCCTCGCCCATCGACGACAAGGTCATCTGGACCGGTAGCGATGACGGCGTGATTTCGCGCACGACCAATCACGGCGCGCATTGGACAAACGTTACGCCCACGTGGATTGGGCCGTGGGGACGCGTTGAAACGGTCGAGCCGTCGAGCGTTACCGTCGATCGCGCGTACGCCGTGATCGATCGGCACGTGCTGGGAGATCGGCGGCCATACGTCGTGGTCACGGACGACGGCGGCCAGACCTGGCAATCCATCTCCCGCGGGCTCCCTCAGGACCAGATGGCGCGCGTCGTCCGCGAGGATCCGCGAAATCCCAACCTGCTCTTCGTCGGCCTCGAGCAAGGCGTCTGGTTCAGCTTGGACCGCGGGGCGCACTGGCAAAGCATGCGTTTGGGAATGCCCTCGGTTTCGGTACACGATCTGCGCATCCAACCCGGCACCGGCGACCTCATCGCCGGAACGCACGGACGCGGGATCTTCGTCCTCGACGATTTGCGGCCGTTCGAAAATCTGTCGGCCGCGCAAGGGGCAAAAGCGCCCACGCTTTTCCCTCTGCGTCCGGCGTTCGCGTGGTACTACTGGTGGCTGCATCAGTATCCGGTCAACGACGACGAATGCTGCGCGCCGGCCGGCGATTTTAGCGCCGCCGATCCACCGTACGGTGCGCTCATCTCCTATTATCTGCCCCGCGCAATTCCCGGGGGCGTGACGATCGACGTTTTTGACGCACGCGGCGCGCTGATTCGGGAACTGAGCGCACCGGGCAATGCGGGGCTCAATCGTACGTCGTGGGACCTAGCGGAGACGCCGCCGGTGCGCTGGGCCAATACCGGCGATTGGAATGTGGGGCCAAGTAGCGGCCCGCCCGTCGTTCCCGGACGCTACGCGGTTCGCTTGCGAGCGGGAAGCGCGCAGCTCGAGCAAAGTGTCGACGTGCTGCCCGATCCACGCGCAAAATGGACCCAAGATCAGTACGTTGCCCGCTACGAGTTTCTCAAGTCCCTCGACGACGAGCTGTCGAACGTCGACGTGGCCCTCAACCACCTCGATAAGATGAGGGGAAGCGCACCACCGGCGCTGCGCCACGAAATAGACTTGGTATATTCGCAGCTCACCTCCGGCGTCGTCAACTCAGAAGACGATCAATGGATGCCCGATCGGTTACGCGAGCGTCTGACGATCTTGCAGGGCGCCGTTGCGCTCTCGCAGGGTCCACCGCTCGCTCCACATTATCGCGAGGCCGCTGCTATCCGTCAGCAGTACGATTCCGCCATGGTGGCCTACCGCCGTTTCTTGGAGGATCACTTATGAAAGTTATCTCGAAATTTACCAGTGCGGTGTTGGTCGCTGCGCTAGGGATCATGATGTTTCCGGCTTCGGCCAGTGCCGGAACGACGGGGAGCATCAGCGGCATCGTTAGCGACGTTGCCAGCGGAGCGACGCTGGCGGACGCTCGCGTCACGGCCAGCAGTCCGTCGCAAACCGCGTCAGCAACCTCCGATGCGACCGGCCACTATACGTTTGCGTCGCTGATTCCCGATGAGTACACCGTGTCGGTTTCGCACACCGGGTACGACGCGACCAGCGTTACCGGGGTCACTGTACTTGCCGACGCGACGCAAGTCGTGACGCTACGCATGCGCAAGACCTTGCAGACGATCGCACAGGTAACGTCGCGCAGTGCGGCCAGCCTGGTGAAGCCGGGCACCACCGCCGACGTGTACTCGATCAACGCCGCGCAGCAGCAGCGCACGAACGTCCTCGGCGGCGGCGGGAATCTCAACACCGCCTACTCGGCGATCGCGGCCGTCCCCGGAGCGTACGTGCCCTCGAATCAAAACGGCTACAACCAAGCGGTGCACGTTCGCGGCGGCGACTCGAGCGAAGTCGGCTACGAGTTTGACGGAATTCCGGTGAACCGCGGTTTCGACAACTACCCCGGCGGCGGTGCGTCGTCGCTGGGTCAGCTCGAGTTGCAAGTCTACACCGGTGCTACGCCGGCCAACGGAGAGGCGCAGGGACTCGCCGGATTCATCAATCAGGTCATTAAGACCGGCACCTACCCGGGATTTGCCAACGGCGAAGTTTCGCTCGGGACGCCGACGTTCTACCACGACGCGCGGGTCGAGGCCGGCGGATCCAGCCCGAACCGTTTGTTCAGTTATTACGTCGGCATCGGCGGATTCAACCAAGACCACCGCTATATCGACAACTTCGACGGCGCGTCGGTCTCCAACGAGTTCGGTCCGGTGCTCGATCAATGCCAAAACCCGCCGCTTCCCGCAACGGCGCCGGCATCGTGCTTTACGAATGGAAGTCCAAACCAAGGACAGGCCGGAGTGCCGGGGTACATCCTGGGACCGATCGCCTTCGGTAACAACGCGGCCAGCGTCACCCAGCGTACCACCGTTATCAACCTGCACTTCGGCATCCCGCACAAGAAGGACGCAGGGCGCGACGACGTGCAGCTGCTCTACGACAACGATTTCATCACCACACCGCTCTACGTCTCGGCGCTCGATGAAGGATTGAACAACTTCCAAGGCCAGCTGTTCTATCCGTTGGGTACGACGCCGTATTATCAGGACAGTTGGCAGTACACTGGGCCCACTGGTACCTTCTTGCCGGCCAATGCAGCCTCGCTCATCGTCCCGTACTATTTTCCAGCTTCGCCGCTCAATCGGCCGATGTTCGCCAACATCCCGCTCTACCAGCGTGACGTGCAGTACAACAACCAAGCCATCGTCAAGCTGCAGTATCAAAAGAACTTCTCATCGGACGCATTTTTCCGCATCTACGGCTATACGTACTATTCTAACTACGTCGCCACCGGTGACGTCTCGTCGTTTCAGCCGGTCACCGGTTTCGATTCGGGCGACTACGTCGTCAGCTCGCACACGCGCGGCGTCAGCGCGACGTTTGCCAAGCAGCTGAACCCGGCGCATCTCTTGCAAGCCGAGTTGTCGTATACGACCTCGACTTCGATGCGCGACAATAACTCGCAGATGTTCGGCACGGCCGATGCCTTTGCCGCAGTCGTCAATCCACACCAGCTGGCGAACGGCGTGTGCTACGAATTGCCCACCGCGGGAACGGTGGCTACGCCGACGTCGTGCTACGGCGGATCGGCAACGTTCGCATCGCTCGCCAACACGGCGAGCAACGGCGTCCTTACCGGAGAGAATGGCGAAAGCTTTGCCAGTCTCGCAGCGACTTCGTGCGGCGGCGCCCCGTGTGCGCTCTATGCAGTCGAAAACGGTGCGGCCGGAAAGTACAATACGGTTACGCCCAACTTCACCGGTTATTCGCTCACCGATGAATTCCGGCCGAATGACAAACTGCTCATCAACGCGGGGTTGCGGCTTGACACGTACCAGTTCGTCGGCGCCGATACCACCGGGACGGCGGCGCGCTCCTTCTGGTTTGCCGCCTTCAACGCCGACACGTGCTCAAACAACCTTTCGCTGGCGCTCGCCGACAAATCGACGCTCGGCTTACTGCCGACGCAGCCCTGCCCGGCCGGCTATAGCGCCGTGCATTTGAGCAACGTTCCAAGCCAGATCTTCACCTATAACATTCTGCAGCCGCGCATCGGCGCGACGTACACGGTGAGCCCCAATACCGTCTTGCGGGCCAGCTGGGGCAAGTACATCGAACAGCCATCGGCAGCGTACGTGCAGTACAACTCACTGCAGCAGAATTTACCGTCGCAGCTGGCCGTGTTTTATCCCTACGGGTTCACGACGCCCGGCCACGACGTGCGGCCGTCCGTCTCCTACAACAGCGACTTTTCCTACGAGCACAACTTCCCCGGAACTGACATGGCGGTGAAGATAACGCCGTTCTACCGTCAAACCCAAGATCAGATCGAAAACTTTTACTTGAACATCCAGCAAGGATTCATTTCCGGGCTGAATGCCGGCAATCAAACGTCGGAGGGCTTCGAATTTGCCTTTACCAAAGGCAACTTCGAGCGTAACGGCTTCGCGGCCCAGCTCTCGTTTACGTACACCAACTCCTACGTGACCTATAACCGCCTCTCTAACGGCTCGACGATCCTGGACCCGATCAACGCCGACATCGCAACCTACAACGGGTTCACGTCCTACTGCTCGACGCATCAATCGGATAAACGTTGCGGACCGAACAGCGTGAATGCGGCGCCCTGCTACGCCGGTGGAACGCCGGACCCCACCTGCACGGCCCTCGGTGGGGTGGCTGCGGTGGCAAATCCGTATTGGAACGCGCCGGTGCAGCCGCTGCTGAACGTCAACGGAAGGTACTTGCCGTTCTCGACGATACCGGGCGGCGTCGGCTCGGGCGTTGAGTCCTTCAACTATCCATATAACGCGACGCTGGTCCTGAATTGGAAGCACGACAAGCTGGCGGTCACGCCATCGTTCCAGTTCGTAGCCGGGAATCGCTATGGTGCGCCCGAGGTGAATCCGGGCGTGGATCCGTCAACCTGCTCGGCACTCGCCGGCGTGCCGATCGACAAAGGCCGTTACCCGTACGGCGCGGTCGGCGGCGCACCCTATGACGCGACGACGTGCGGCCAGCTCAATGCGATTCCGGATCCGTACACCGGGCAGTTCGATCCGCTGGGCGCGTTTCGTCAGCCGGCGCAGCTGCTCGGCCACTTGCGCATCAGCTACGACCTGTCGCCCAAGGTCACGCTGACGCTCACCGGCGCTAACGTGCTGAGCACGTGCTTTGGCGGCCAGGTCACGCGGTTCACCTACTATTGGAGTAGAAACGTGTGCAGCTACGGTGCGCCGCAGGGCTCGGGCATCGTTCCGGTCGTGGTCGGCAACGTTTACAATCCCGGCGCCAACATCCAAACGTTCCAGCGCTATC
>JBPYDW010000283.1:0-4396 GCA_051986335.1 Vulcanimicrobiaceae bacterium
GACAAGACCGGGTCGCAGAACCAGTACAGCTCGGGTCAGACGTACCCGGCAATGTTAATCGAAGGATACAATGGCCCCGGTCAGGTCTACACTACCGACCTCATCGGAAACTTTCACTGGCGCCCCAATGCCAATAACGACTTCCAGTTCCTGATTCAGAACGGATTGGGAGACTTTAACTTCTCGTACCTCATGCAGCGGACGCCGGGTGAACCGATTCCGTTGACGGCCAATCCCTGTCCGGGAAATCGCGTTTACAATCCACCGGCGGGCACTCCAGGTAGTCCGACCGGCAACTATGGCGGTACCGCTCCAAACGGTCAATTCTGCCCCATTGGACTGTATTTCGGCACTGCCGATACCCAGAACGGCGGCGGAAACATCTGGCACCACTACTCGGGCCTGGGCAAGATTCAGTGGAACCACATCATCAACGATCACTCGTTGCTGACGTTTCGCCTGGCTGAGAACTTCAACCAATACATCTTCGATCAGCCAATCGTTGAAGCCAACCTGCCGCAGTACGAGAACAACGGCGATTTTTGGGTTAGCAGCAACTGCCCACTCTTGCCATACGCGGCTGGAACACCGATTGCATCAAGCAGTTACAACGCCACCACGGGTGCAGGAACGGGGCGCGTTTGCGCGCAGCAACAGAACTGGTTCAACACCGGCTACGAAGGCGACCGCCGCGAGAACATGTACCTCGCCTCGCTCGACTACGCCAACGACCTCAGCGCCAATATGTCGCTCAAGGCCGGCCTGAACTACGAGTACGACAACAACCTCGACAACTCGTACTTCACCTTCTACTTCAACCCGAACGGCTCGTGGCCGGGCATCAACACCTTGTCCTCGTATCCCGACCACATACCGGGCGGCTACGTCGACCTGAGCATTACGGCAGACAAGTTCAAGTTGGCGCCTGGTGTGCTCTATCAGCGGATGTACTACGACTATCCGGGAGGACCGTATTCTACCGGTGTCTGGAATCCGACGTTCGCGTTCACTTACACGATGGGTCGCGACGACGTCATTCGCGGATCGTATACCAACGGTACGTCGTTCGTCGGCACCGGTTCGGTGTACTACGAGGGAGCTACGGCGCCGTATCTCTCGCCGAAGAACAACTACTTTAGCGCCAATCCGACGATCATCCACTTCGCCGATCTCCAGTGGGAGCATCAGTTCAACTACAACACGTCGTTGCGCTTCGGGCCGTATTTCGACAACGCTACGAACATTTTTTACACCTACAGCCCGATAATCGGTACCAATCCGCCACCGCCTGCGGGCAACGGCCTGCCGGAATATGGCCCGGCTCGTTCCCAGAACGGCGGCATCCGTAAGTCGTTCGGCTTCGAGCTCGGCATCAACCACGACGACGATCGTCCGGTCGGCGTGTCGTGGTGGCTGGCGGCGACGCTGGACAACTTCTGGACGAACATGAACAGCGCGTTGCTGGGTACCTACGGCTCTCCCAGTAACCCGAGCATCTTCCCGTTGACGCGCGACTCCAGCAACCCGCCGTTCAGCGGAACGTTTACGATGGACATCCATCAGAACGACGTATCGCTGATACCGTCGGTCTACTACCAGGCTCCGACCTTCTACCAAACTGGCATGTGCTTCACTAACGCAACCCAGTACGGCGGCCTGTGGTACCGGCTCTACGGCCCGGTGGTCTCGTGCCAAAACGGCTTGTCCTACGCACAACAGAGTCCGCTAGCCATGGCGCCCGAGCTTCAGTCGGGCGGCTACTTTATCGTCAACGCGACGCTCGAGTGGAGGGCTGGACGGAACCGCGATTGGGTCGTCGGCATTCAGGGACAGAACATCTTGAACAACACGAAGGATGTTGCGCCCTGTTGGACCAGCACGCAATCGGCAACACCGGGCTTCCAACTCGGCTGCGCGCCGTACTACCCAATCAACACGCCTCAGATTAACGTTGATCCGGGGTACACGTACCAAAACTACTCCCAAACACCGGCGACGTTCTGGTTCTTCGTTACGAAGAAACTCTAGAACGACGTACGGAAAAGGAAAGGGCGGTGCACGGACGCACCGTCCTTTTCTAATTGCCGCCGGCTAGATTTCGCGGACGATCGACCGCAGCTCGTCCTCGTGCTCGATCAGCGAATCGAGCAGCGCGAACTGAGCGCGGGCGCGGTCGAGGTTCTGGCCTTCGCGATGGATCCGGAAGTAGCGGTCGCCGTTGAGGTGGTCGGTGAGAAAGCGCATGCCGATCTCGTAGGTGATCACCTTGCCGGCGGTTACAAAGTGCTCGATCTCGTCGCGCGTCAGCAAATCCCCGGCTCCCTCGATGAAGCCGCGCGCAACGGCGGCAAACATGGGCACGTCGACGCTCACCTTGGAGACGTCCGGCTCGTCCTCGGCCGCCGTGGTGGTCGCGGTGCGCACCAGATCGCCGAAGTCGTAGAGTGCGATGCCCGGCATGACCGTGTCGAGGTCGAGCACGCAGATCCCCTCGCCGGAGTCGTCGTCGATCAAGACGTTATTGATCTTGGTATCGTTGTGGGTCGGATATTCGCGCGCGATGCCGCTGCGGCGCAGGCTCTCCAGCGCATCGGCTAACGAGGCATGGCGGAAATAGTGCTCGATATCTTCGCGGACCCCTAGCGCCCGATGGCATTCGTCGCGCGACACCGCTTCTGCGAATATCGCCAGGCGCTTGGGCGTGTCGTGAAAGGATGGAATAGTCTCGTTGAGCGGGCCGCCATCGAGATCGGAAAGGGTGTGCAGAAATGCTCCAAAGGCTCGAGCCGCGTGATAGCAACGCTGCGGGGAGTCGGCGATCTGATGGCTGCGCGCCCCGTGAATGTATGCGTACGTCCGCCACCAGAATCCATCGGCGTCGCGCAAGACGTCGAGCCCTTCGCCATTGGAACTCGCGGCCGGCACGAGCGTCAGCACGCGCCGATCCACGTCTGCGAACCGTCGCGCCTCAAGCTTTTTGCGGGCGTGACGGGTGACGCGGCCGATGTTCTGCATGAGCGCCGCCACGTCGGGGAATACCGTACCGTTGATGCGCTGATGGATGAACTGCCGTTCGCACCCAGCGACGCGATAGCTCGCTAAATAGGTGTCGTTGATGTGACCTTCGCCGTATCGCCGGGCCGCAACCAGCTCGCCCGGAATCTCAAACTGGCTCGCGATCGAGCGAATGACCGCCTCTTCGATCATGATGCGATCGGCGCGTACAGCGGCTGCGTTCGGCCACTGGAGCGCCGCTCGTCGCGCTCGAGCAGATCGAAGGCGATGACTTCGTTCCTCCCTCTGCGGAGCCAAACGCCGGGAACGTAGAGCGCAAACTGCGGGCCGATGTCCCAAAACCTACCGAGAAGCTGTCCGTTCACCCAAAGCAGTCCCTTGCCAAGATAGCGCGTGTCCAAGAACGTATCGCCGGTCTTCCTGAGGTCGAAAGTCGCCCGATAGAATGCCGGCGCCGACCGTTGCTCCGCCGCGAACGCCAGCCCCTCCACGTTCGTCATGCTCAGCGCGTACATCTGCCAGCCGGTGAGTTCGGCGCCGCCGGCGTGCACCGCACCGATGATGCCCTTACGATCGGTCGCGAAGTTCTTCCCATAGTTGATGTGACCGGTGTTCTCCACCAGCACGTCGACTCGCGCTCCCGGCTGCTTCGCCTCGATTTCCAAGGTGCGCTCGCTGCGTCGCCGATCCAGATCGCCGGCGCGCTCGCCGTCGACGAGTATGCACGCGTAGTCGCGCACGTCGTCAAAGGTCAGCTGCATCTTGCCGGCCCGCGGCAGCGTCGTGCGATAGATGACGTAGCGCACCTCGTCGCCAAGCTCTTCCATCGGAAGCGCACGATCGCCGCTCGCCGGCGCGGGCAAGGTGGCCCACAGCGGCGCCGCCTCGGTGAAGCGAAACTCGGGAATTTCGATAGTTTCCACGGTAGCGGGCAAAGGGCGCGCCGGCTGCCGCGTGTGCGCGAGAATGATCTCGCGAAAGCGATGATACTTCTGCGTCGGATGACCCGCTTCGCTGAGCGGCGCGTCGTAGTCGTAGCTGGTCGTGTCCGGCTGATACGGCGTATCGTTGGAATAGTTCGCGCCGTTCATCGCATCGAAGTTCGTGCCGCCGTGGAACACGTACAAGCTCACCGAAACGCCGTGCGTCAGCATCCACTGCAGATCGGCGACGTTCTGTTCGAGATTGGACTCGTGGTGCGGCTCGCCCCAGTGGTCGAACCAGCCGCACCAAAACTCGCCGCACATCGGCGGCGTCGCCGGACGGAAACGCTGCAAGGCACCGAGCTCCGCCGGCGCATCGTTACCGAAGTTTACCACGCAGGGTAGATCCGGCAACGTGCCGTCCGGCAGCTCGATCGAGCCGTCCGCCGTATACAGGT
>JBPYDW010000284.1:0-5701 GCA_051986335.1 Vulcanimicrobiaceae bacterium
CGCGCGAGCAACGGGTGCGCATTGCCGTCGAGCGCGAGCATGAGACGATAACCATTCCGTTGGACTTCGAGCCCAAGCTCGTACGCTTCGATCCCGGCGCGTTCGTTCTCGGGCGCGTTACCTACCGCTTGGGAGCGACGTTCGCCGCAGAGGCGTTGCAAGGAGATCCAGATCCCGTCGCCCGCATCCGAGCGGCGCGCGAACTCTGCAAGGATCCGTCGCGCACGAACGTGGCGGCGGTGGAGCGGGCATTCGGCGACGACCCATTCTGGGGAGTCCTTGCGGAGACGGCGGTTGCGCTGGGTGAATCGCGCGCACCGGCGGCCGCCGGACTGTTGCGCGCTTCCTTGGGACACGAGCATCCGAAAGTGCGGCGCGCCGTGGCGAGCGCGCTGGGAAATTTCCGCGACGAGCAGACCGCATCGGCGTTGATTACTGCGGCGACCGGCGACGCCTCGTACTTCGTTCGCGCGGCCGCCCTAACGGCGCTCGGGCGAACGCGCGATCCGCGCGCCTTCGACATCCTCGCGGCAGCGGTGCGCGAGCGCCACTGGAACGGCGTCGTAGAAAGCGGCGCGGCGCGGGGACTGGGCGAGCTCGCCGATCCACGCGCAACCGACGTCATCGTCGGGGCGACCGCGCCGGAGAACGACGTCGGGCTGCGCGTCGCCGGTGTCGCAGCCCTCGCGCGCGCCGGAGAGCTGTTGGATTCGCAGCGTACCCTCGTCGTGGAGGCGCTCGACCGGCTGCTCGACGATCCGGCGTATCCGGTCGCGGCAACTGCGATCGCCGGGATCGAATCGCTGGGAGACGCCAGGCATTTGCCGTCGCTCGAGCGGATTGCCCAAGTGGCCGACGAGGATCGGCTGCGGCGCGCAGCGACGGACGCTGCGATTCGCATTCGCGAAGCGCAGAAAGTTCCGGCACAAGTGACGGCGCTACGGACCGACATCGATACGCTACGTGAAGAACAGCGAAAGATACAGGAGAAGCTCGAGAGCCTCGCGGGCACGTAAGCGGTACCTGCTCGTCATCGGCACGCTTGTCGTCATCGGCATCGGCGTTGCATTTCTATTGCCGCGGCCGGCCCGCGTGATCGTTGCGCTTCCGACAGTGCGGCACGCCGTCGTGCCGCGACGAGCGCCGCCGCCAGCGCCGTGGACGGCGAACGATCGTCAACGATTGAACGCGGATGTCCACGACGCGTTCGCGCAAGTACTCGCCGGAGCGGGCGGGTGGAGCCTTGCGGTCATCGCTGCCGACGGCGAACCGCTCTTCGACGACCGAGCGCGCGATGCGGTGATCCCGGCATCGACGCAAAAACTCATCGTCTCTGCCACCGCATTAGCGTTGCTCGAGCCACAATTTCGCTTTCGAACGCTGTTGGCCGCGCAGGCGCCGGTCGGTTCCGATGGCGTCCTTCCCGGTGACCTGGCTTTGGTTGGATCCGGCGATCCGTCGTTTAGGCGCGACGACCTGAAGCGTGGCGTCGACGATCTGGTGCGTTCCGGGCTGCGTCGCGTCGCTGGAACGCTCGTCGATGCGCGTGCGATCGCGGGTCCGGAGATCAATCCGCTTTGGGACGTGCAAGATGCTAACGAGGGCTACGATGCGCCGATCAGCGGAATCTCACTCGATCAGGACACCGTCGAGTTCCACGTCATTGGAAGCGCGCCGGGACAGCCGGCGGAGGTCAAGGCCCTTCCGGCCAGCGCTGCCGTGCACGTCGCCGGTACCGTCGTCAGCTCCGGAAGCGGGGGCGACGACGTCGTCATCAACAGCAACGGCGACAACTCGTTTACGCTCTCCGGCGTGATACCGGCGGGCACCGAAGAAAAGTTCTGGGTGCCGATTCACAACGTACCGGAGTACGTCGGCAGCGTTTTGGATCGGATGTTGCGCGACGCGGGAGTGATGGTTGTCCAGCCGGCGCGCACCGACGACGTGCCGCTGGATTGGGTAACGCTCTGGGAGCATCGCTCGCTGCCGATCCGAGCGCTCGTTGGCCGCATGCTCTACCAATCCAACAACCATTTTGCGGAACAGATCTTGCGGACGCTCGGGGGCTTGGACGGAGCGATCCCCAACGACGCCTCAGGCTTAGCCACCGAACGGCGCTATCTGCACGAACGTGGAATACCGGTTCCGGGTCTGCACATTGTGGATGGCAGCGGACTCGCTCAAGCCAATCGCGTCGCGGCGATCACGCTGGTCGCGCTGTTGGAGGACGCACAAGAGCGAGGCGGGCGCTACGACCTGTACCATCTATTGCCGCTGGGAGGTAAGCAAGGCACCTTGACCGACTACGATTTCACTCAGGCGCTCGGTCGCGTGCGTGCCAAGAGCGGACACCTCGACGATGCGAGCGCGCTAGCCGGATACGTTAACACGACGAGCCACGGGCGGCTGATCTTTGCCTTTATCATCAATGGATGGACCAGCGGCGATCCGGATTCCGCAATCGTGCGAGCAGTAGATCGCATGGCGGCAATGTAATGGTAAGATCCCATGCTCGACAATGACGCGCTGACGAAGCTGCTGACGCGTGCGCTTCGTTACGGCGGCGACTTTGCCGACGTCTTTGTCGAGCGGCGTACCGCGCTATCGTACCGCTTGCAAGATGGGCGCATCCACGAGAGCGGACTATCGTTGACGCGCGGGGTTGGGATCCGCGTGGTGTACGGCGAGGCGGCCGGTTACGGTTTCTCCGACGATCTCTCGATGGATGCGTTGCTGCGCGCAGCCGACGCAGCGTCGCTGATCGCGCGTAGCGGCGCCGCAGATGCCAAAGCTTCGGTGGCGGTTCGCGGCCGGCGCGTGCCCGAGTTATACGATCAACATCGAGACGGCCCCGGCGAGCCCGCCCCGTACGCGCAGTTGTTGGAACGCGCAGACGTGGCGGCGCGAGCGTACGATTCGCGGGTCGCCGCGGTGAACGCGCACGTGACCGACGAGGTGCAGGAGGTCTGGATAGCCACCAGCGACGGCGCCATGCTTCACGAACGGCGTCCGATGGTTGCGCTTGGCGTTCAAGTCGTTGCTGCCGCCGGAGGTCTACGCGGCTCCGGCTATTTTGGCGACGGCGGGCGCACGTCGATCGACTACTACAACGATCACGCTCCGGAGAGCATCGCGCAGGAGGCCGCGCGCATCGCCACGGTGGGTGTCGATGCGAAGCCGGCGCCGGCCGGCGAGATGGAAGTGATCGTCGGGGCGGGCGGCGGCGGCGTGCTGCTGCACGAGGCCGTCGGTCATGGCCTGGAGAGCGACTTCAACCGCCGCGGCGTATCGTTGTACGCCGGGCGCGTCGGCGAGCGGGTGGCCAGCGAGCTGGTAACGATATTCGATGACGGCAACATTCCAGGGGAGCGCGGCAGCATCTCATTTGACGACGAGGGGGTTCCGAGCCGGCACAACGTTTTGGTGGAAAACGGCGTTCTGCGCGGCTACATGCAGGATCGTATGAACGCACGCTTGATGCGCACGCTTTCCACCGGGAGCGGACGGCGCCAGTCGTTTCGTTCTTTGCCGCAGCCGCGCATGTCGAATACGTACATGCCTGGTGGCACGTCGAGCGTTGACGAGATGATCGGCGCGACGTCGCGCGGAGTTTACGCCAAGACCTTTGCCGGCGGTCAGGTGGAAATCAGCAAGGGCGACTTCGTCTTTATGATCGCGGAAGGCTATTTGATCGAGAACGGTAAGGTCACCGCGCCGATCAGGAACGCCACTATCGTCGGAAATGGTCCCGACGCGATGACGAAAGTCGTCGCGGTTGCCGACGACAGCCGTCTGGCCAGCCGGCATTACACGTGCGGAAAGAATGGTCAGTACGTTCCGGTGGGCGTTGGAATGCCGACCGTGAAGCTCGCGGCAATCACCGTCGGTGGAACGCAGGGTGGCTAGCGATGAGGCGCTGGCCGCTGCACGACATGCGGTCGAAGTAGCCGTCGGCGCGGGAGCGACGCAAGCCGAGGCCAACGTCTCGATCGGGCGGCGGTTTTCTACTGAGGCGCGGCTCGATACCGTTACCAAACTCGAGCAGGCGACGGTGAAGTCACTGGTGTTGCGCTTGTTTGTAAAGGGGCGCAAAGTAGCGCTGTCCACAGCCGACTTCGACGCAACCACGCTGCAATCGCTCGTCGTGCGCGGGCTCGCGCAAGCCGAACACGTCGACAGCGATCCGCTCGCCCAACTCCCCGAAACCGGCGAGGCGCCGGTTGAAGACCTGGAGTTGTACGACCCAGTTGTGGCCGGCCGCAGCGAGGCCGACGGAACCGATGACGCGCTGCGGATCGAGCGCGCGGTTGCGGCCAGCGACCCGCGCATTGTCAACAGCAACGGCGCCCGCTACGGGGCCGGCATGTCGGTCACGGCGCTCGCCAACTCCAACGGATTTGCCGGCGTCTATCGGTCGACCCGCGTTTCACGCAGCGCTAGTCCGGTTGCGCTCGATGGCGAGTACAAGCGCACCGCCTACTATGGAACCGCCGGGCGGCGGCTTTCCGATCTGGATTCCAACGAAGAAGTCGCGTCGAGGGCTGCACGCCGCACGCTCGAGATGTTCGGTGCGAAGAAGCCACCCACGATGCGCGCAGCAGTGATCTTCGAGCGTGACGTGGCTTCTGCCGTGCTTTCCGATGTCTTCGCCGCGGTCAATGCGGCCAACGTGGTGGTCGGCAACTCGTGGCTTATCGATCGCGTCGGCGAAAAGATCGGCAGCGAGGCGGTAACGATCGTCGACGACGGGCGCGTGCACGGGCTCTTGGGCAGCTCGCCGTTCGATGCCGAGGGAGTGCTCACGCGGCGCACGCCCGTTGTCGAGAATGGGGTGCTGCAGACCTTCCTCTACGATTCGTATAACGCCCGCAAACTCGGCGCGCGGAGCACCGGAAACAGCGCGGGCGGCTCGATCGGCCCTAACAATTTCTTTATGGAGGCCGGCGAGCGGACGCTGGACGAACTAATCCACTCGACGAAAAGGGGTATCTTGGTTCTCGACACGATTGGATTCTCAACCGAACATGCCACCGGTTCGTATAGCCGGGGTGCGCGTGGGATGCTCATTGTCGACGGAGAGCTCGCCCATCCGGTCGACGAGTTTACGATTGCGGCCCCATTGTTGCAGATGTTGGCGGCTATCGACGGCATTGCAAACGACCTGCGCTTCGACGCGACGATCGTCGCTCCGTCGTTTCGCGTTTCGGAGATGACCATCAGTGGAAACTAACTCGGGCCACCCGGCGGAAGGAAAGCGGGCCGTGCCGCAGGTGGCCATCAGTTTTACGCTTATCATGCGTATCGAGACGCCGAACACGCCGGGCGCGTTCGCGCAACTGGCCGGTGCCATCGGCGATGCCGGCGGCGTTATCGCTGCAGTGGATATGCATGCCGTGACCAAGGCGCGCATGATCCGCGACGTGACCATCAACGTTTCGAGCGACGTCATCGGTGGCGACGTCCGGCGGGCAGTGGAAGGGTTGGAGGGCGTGCACATCGTCAGCGCATCCGACTCGACGTTCCTGGCTCACTTGGGCGGCAAGATACGCACCGCACCCAAGATTCCGGTGCGAACGCGCCAAGATTTATCCACCGTCTACACGCCCGGCGTCGCGCGCGTCTCGATGGCGATCGCCGCCGATCCCCACAAGGCGTTCTCGTTGACGATCAAACGGAATACCGTTGCGGTCGTTACCGACGG
>JBPYDW010000285.1:0-3092 GCA_051986335.1 Vulcanimicrobiaceae bacterium
ATTCAGCACTTCGGCCACGATGCCCTGACCGGTGAAGGCTGCGTCGCCGTGAATCAAGAGCGGCGCCGCCTTGCGATCGTCGTGTTGTGGCACGCCCTGCGAATGATCGGTCTGCATGGCGCGCGCCAAGCCTTCGACGACCGGGTCTACCGCTTCCAAGTGGCTCGGATTGTGCGCCAGCGTCACGCGAATCGACCTGTTGCCCTTCGACGTCGTGTAGGTGCCGCTCGCCCCATGATGATACTTGACGTCGCCGGTCACGTCGTCTTCGCCGACGTGCTGCCCGCGCCACTGCGCGGCTTCGAATTCGGCCAGCATCTCTTCGTACGGCAGCCCGACGACGTGAGCGATAACGTTCAAGCGGCCGCGATGCGCCATGCCCAGGACCGCATCGGCGACGCCATCGTTAGCGAGCAGTTCCAACGTTTCCTCGAGCATCGCGATCATGACGTCCAGGCCTTCACCCGAAAACGTCTTCTGCCCGAGGAACGTCCGGCGAACGTAGCGATCGAAGGATTCGACGCGCGTGAGCCGTTCCAAAAATTCCAGCTTGCGGCCGGCGTCCAGCACGACCATGTGTTTGCCGGATTCGATGTAGTCGCGCAGCCATTCGCGCTGCTTGGTGTTGGAGATGTGCTCGACTTCGTAGGCGATCGTCGAGGAGTACGTCTCGCGTAGGCGCGGCAGGATCTCGGCCAGCGTATTGCCCGGCACCTTTACGCGCAGCACCGAAGCGGGAATCGCGCTCTGCAGCGCCGGCGTCAGCCCGTAGTTTGACGGATCGAGCGACGGTTCGCCCTGCGGTTGACTGCCGAGCGGGTCCAAATGTGCCGCCAAGTGACCGTGCGTGCGATACGCGGCGACGATCGCCATTCCGGCCGCCACGGCGCGCAGCATCTCGTCGGAGGGCGCCGCCAGCGGCGGCGCACCGGGCACCGCCACGCTCGCCGCCGTCGCGATTTGCGGCGTCGCGATCGCTTGTAGGCCGAACGACTCGAAGATGCGCTCGTACCAATGATCCTTGCCCTGCAGCAGGTCGTCGATGCGTCGCAGGAACTCACCCGATTGCGCGCCCTGAATCACGCGATGATCGTAGGTGTTGGTGACCTGCATGATCTTCGAAACGCCGAGCGATCGCAGCGTCTGTTGATTTGCATTGGTGAAGCCGGGCGGATATCCGAGCGCACCGACGGCGACGATCGAGCCGTTGCCGGCGGTGAGCCGCGGAACCGACGCAACCGTACCGATGCCGCCCGGATTGGTGAGCGTAAACGACGCGCCTTGGAGATCGTCGGCGGACAACGAGTTGGTGCGAGCTTTCGTCACCAGCGCTTCATAGGCTGCGTGGAACCGCGGGAAGTCCAGCGTATCGGCGTTCTTGATGACCGGCACCACCAAGAAGCGCGAGCCATCCTTACGCTCGGTGTCGACGGCCAGGCCGAGATGAATTCCCGGCTCGACCCGCACCGGCCGATCGGCTTGACGCCCAAACGAGTGGGTGACGAACGGCATCTCTTTGGCCGCACTTGCCAGTGCAAAAGCGATGAGATGGGTGAACGAGATCTTTTCCGGCCGGCCGGCGGCCTTTAACGCAGCATTGAGTTCCTTGCGACGCGCGTCGAGCGTATCCACGCTCAAGGTGCGGAAGGACGTTGCGGTCGGAATCGTGAGGCTCTGCTCCATCGCGCCGGCCAGCGCAGCGGCAGGCCCTTTGATCGGTGTGACCGTCGCGCCGGCCGGGATCGGCGAAGGTGCAACGCTGGGTGCCCCCGCCTTGACGGCGCTGCCGGCTTGTGCGTTGACGTCGTCGCGCAGAATCAGGCCGTTGGGACCGGAACCACGGATCGAGTGCAGATCGAGATCGAGCTTGCGCGCGATGCGACGCGCTTGTGGCGAGGCGACGACTTCACCATCGCGCGGCGGTGCGGTTACGGCTTTGGCAGGCGTCGCGGCACTATCGCGGGCGGCCTTTTCCTTCGCCCGGGCTGAACCGTCAACCGCAGAAGCGGACGCTGCCGTCGGGGAAGTAGGAGCATTGGTGTCTAGTTCCACGAGGTTGCCGCCAACCGGAACCGCATCGCCTTCCTTGACGAAGACCTGCGTTACAACGCCTGCGGATGGTGCGGGAACTTCGACGTCGACCTTGTCGGTCGTAACGTCAACGACCGGATCGCCTTCGGCGACGCTATCGCCGACCTTCACGCGCACGCCGGTAATGGAACCCTCGGTCACCGATTCGCCCATGTCCGGCAACGGGACCGCGATGAGCGCCGGGGCGGTGGCGACCGCAGGCGCTCCGTTCCTCTTCGCCGGTGCACCATCGCTCGATGGCGCGGCGCTGGTGTCGATCTCGGCGAGCGCACCGCCGACCGGAACCGTATCGCCCTCGCCGGCCAAGATCTTGGTCACCACGCCGCCAACCGTGGCCGGAATCTCGACGTCAACTTTGTCCGTCGTTATCTCCACCAGCGGATCGCCTTCCGCGACCAAATCGCCGACGTTCTTCAGCCATCCAACGATGGAGCCTTCGGTGACCGACTCGCCCATCTCGGGCAACGTCACTTTGACCATCGCGTCTGCCACGTTGATTTGTACTCCGTCCTGCAGGGAAAAACTGAAGTCCGAGTGTGTACCCGGAGACAGTTCTGTTTTACGCTCGCTATTCTAACCCCGCCCGCGTGCGGCTAGCTACGACTCGGGACGACTTCCATCGCAATGCCGATAGCCGGAACAGACGGTAGCCAGCCTCTCGTCCCAGCACAACCGCTGGCGATGTACCGTCCTGCGCCGCCGGTTCCGATGAGTTCGCCGCACCCTGAAAAACGCGAAGCGCCTGCGACTAAAGACGCAAGCGCACCGCGCAAAGGCACTCTGATCGACACGTACGCCTAAGTGATGTGAAGCACCGCTGCTATCGCGAGGCTTGAAAGAACGATTGCGACCCAGAGGATCGCCCCTAACGCAAGCGGGCGGAATCCTGCAGACTTGATTTTCTGGGCATCCGTTCCGAGCCCGACGCCGGCCAGCGCAACGACGATTGAAAAGAGCGCTACCGATTGAATCGGCGCTTGCAGCACTTTGGGAATCAATCC
>JBPYDW010000286.1:0-2866 GCA_051986335.1 Vulcanimicrobiaceae bacterium
GGCGCAAGAGGCCGGAAGGCGCGCTACTGCCGCCGGTCGCGTGCATGCAGCCCGCCAGCAGCAGACAGGAAGCGACCGTGGCAGTTATGGTTCGGAGCAAGGAGGCTGAGTTTATACTAAAGTTTGAGGCGCTAGCGCCGTTTCTTTCGCGTCGTCCTCTTGCGCATCGTCGTGGTCCGCTTGCGCGCGGCCGCCCTCTTCTTGCGGGTCGCGGCTGCACGCTTCGCGCCGCGCTTGCGTGCGGCGGTTTTTTTACCTCCGGTTCCACGTCTCTTCCGAGTGGCGGCGGCCTTCTTTGCCGAGCGGCGCCGATCCGCGGCAGTGCGTCCCGTCCGAGGCCGTCTGCCGAGGTCTTCCCAGCGCGTCTCGCTCATGTCGACGCCGAAGTGTTTGGCCGCCTTCTTAATGTTGGCGAAGGCCAGTTCGCGTTCGCTATCCGTTACGCCGGTCACCTGATCGAAGCGGGCGATTGCGTTACGGACGTGCGAAGCGTCGGTCATCGGCTCTTTGCGTTTTTCCGGATAAGCGTAGACGCTGGAAGGCAAATCGCCGCGTTCGGTGAGCGTGCCGTGCTTCGAATGCGGCTTCCAGGTGGCTCTCACGATGCAACCTTCCTACCGGTAACGGCGCGAATGATCAAGAGGAGCACGACCGCGCCGATAACCGCGCAGAGTATGCTTCCTAGATTGAGACCGCTAACGCCGGAATGGCCGAAGAACCCGTAGATAAACCCGCCGATCAGGGCGCCGACGATGCCGACAATGATGTCGCCGATGATGCCGCCCGGGCCTTCGCCGGGTACGATCATCTTGGCCAGGAAGCCGGCAATGAGCCCCAAGATAATCCAGACGAGAATGCTCATAGTACCCTCCAACTCTAGGGGATTCTAACTTTCCCGCGGAGGCTAAGCGCCAAACGCCGCGACGGCCTCAAGCGGCCTTTGCGCCGTGTCGGCGAAGGAGTATGCGGTTACCTTCACACCTAATTTGAAATGGAGAGTTATGACTACCACAAGCATCGCGCTGAAGCGAGTGGATCCGATCAAGCTCGGCGCAGTACTGGGAGTAACCTACTTCGTTATCGGTCTGCTTGCGGCCATAGTGCTCATCTGCGCGAGCTTGGTTACGTCCGGCGCGGTTGGGTGGCTGCCTCAGCCGAGCACAGCCGCACTCTCGCTGCCGTTCGCCTACGGAATCGCTGCTTTCATATTAGGCGCGCTCTGTGCCGCGATCTACAACCTGGTGGCCAAGTGGACCGGTGGCGTCGAGTTTTCGGTCGAGACGAGCCAGCAAGAGCAACACGTATAGCCTCACTGCGTTTCGCCGAAGAGGGCGTCGACGTTGCGCTCGCCGCGATGGAGGTAGTCGACGCCGTCGAACCAGGCCGGGCGAGGTGCTCCTTTGAGCCAGTAGTCGAACCACTCGTCGAGGTGCACGGTCCAGTACTTCTGATTCTCGCGCTGGGTGATGCCGTGCTTCTCGCCGTCAAAGGAGAAGAGGTAGGCGACCTTGCCGAGGCGCCGCATCGCGGTGATGAATTCGATGCCCTGGAACTGAGGAACCGCGGTGTCGGCATCGTTGTGTACGCTGAGGTATGGTGTGGTGATGTTCTTGATGCCGAACAAGCCCGAATTCTCCATGTAGAGATCGGGACGATCCCATGGCGTCGCGCCGATGCGCGATTGCGAGTGCTCGTACTGAAACTCGCGCACCCAGCCGCTCTCCAGACGAATACCGCCGTAAGCGCTGAACATGTCGTCGACCGCCGCGCCGGCTTCGGCTGCGCGAAAGCGGTGCGTTTTCGTGAGTAGGTAGTTGATCTGGTACGCCGCCCATGAATGGCCGGCGATACCGAGCCGGTGCGGATCGACGTACCCAGTCTTGATCGCCGCGTCGACCGCCGGCAGCAGGCAGTTTACCGCGCTCGCACCGGGATGACCGATGCGGTAGCGCACGTCCGGCAGCATGACGACGTAGCCGTTCGAAACGTAGCGCGATAGGCTGGGGCTGGTTCCCGGGCCCGGCTGCTCGTATTCGTGCAGCGACGTCGCCATCGTTTCGTAAAAGTAGATGAGCAACGGTGCGCTATGGTTACGCTGCAAGCCGTCGGGGACGATCAGCCGGGCGCGCAGCGGCGTACCGTCCGCTGCGCGATAGTGAATCAACCAGTCATTACCCCAGCGATAGGCTGCCTGCTGCGGGTTGATATGGCTGACTTGTTGCAGGTGCGTAAAGGATGTGTCCGACGTCCACAGCTGACGATCGCGGTACGTTTCACGGATGAATGTGTAGACGGCCGCGTGCTTCGCGGCGATTGGCGGGTCGGCCAGATCGTGCGTCACACCCGAAGTATCGGGGCGGAACCCGTTGATGACTTCGTTGGCGCGAAGCAGCGTTACCGGAACGCCGCCGCTCGCCGGTACGCGAGCATAACCGCTCGCCAGCGTTTTCTCGTCGACCAGCGAGAGCAGTATCGGCGCACTCGGATCGTAAGCGAGCGCGTCGGGATTGGGTTGCACCGGGCTGTACACCGTGTGCGTGCGCCGCCCGTCGCCGGCGGTGAGGTCGATCGCCGCGCCGGTATCGGGATTGGCAAGCCAAACGTCGTAGCGATCGTAGATCATCACCCCGCGATCTCCCGCGAGCCAGCCGCTGGCGCCGTACGGCTGCGGCGGTTCGGGGTGATCGTCATCTTCTAAAGAGAAGCGGACCGCAGCGTGGGCGCCGAGGACGACGGCACGGCCGTCGCTCATCCGGTAAGCGACCCAGTGCGCAAGCGATTCACTCCAGACAAGCACGTACCGGGCGCCGGGTGAAAGCGTGGGGTCGTGGACGCGGCGCGCGATCAAGCGGCGGTTGCCGTCGGC
>JBPYDW010000287.1:0-3598 GCA_051986335.1 Vulcanimicrobiaceae bacterium
AGTGAACCGCCGGTCGAGGTAAATTGACCGGCGAGCGCCGGATTCTCAAGTGTCCCGTCGAGACGAACTGCTCCCGTTGCGCCGATGTCGACGTTCGCGCTCTGAACGCGCACGTTCGGGCCTACCGCAACCTGGAGGCCGCTGAACGCGACATTCGGCAGGCCGGAGTGCGCCGCGCCACCGCTCTTTTGGTTGATGAACGCGTTGAGCGGAACGCGCGCGTTGCTGACGGCCAAATCGCCGCTTATGGCAGGAAGCGCGTCGGGTTTGCGCTCGACCGCGACCGTTCCGTTGAGATCGCCCTGAAAGTAGCCAGGCAGGTCGAGCCGCGCATTATCGGCGCGCGCCTGCAACGCAAATGCGATCTCGGCCGGCCGCCTCAAGTCCGAGAGCGAGGCATCTCCCGATGCCGTCAGCGGAGCCGAACCAACAATTGCGCGCGCTTCCAGCTGCGCGCGCGTACCGCCGAGCGCGAGCGTGCCGGCGATGCCGGTGATCGGCGATCGTTCAATCGGTCCGCGCAACGTTCCATCGGCGAGCGTAAGCGTACCGTTCACGAGCGGCACCGCAACGGTTCCGCCGGCCTCGACGCGTCCATCGATCCGGCCGCTGATTTGCGTACCCTTTGGCAGAAGAGCGGCGAAGTTCGACAGCTCGAGATCGTCGGCGGCGAGCGATGCGGCGATCTTTCCGTCGCCCGGCGTCACTCTGTTGGCTGCGAACCTAATGGGCATCGCTGCCGAGATCAGCGCTTTCCCGCGATCGAAGTCGACTTCGCCGTTACGTACGGCGAGCATGGAGCGCTCGGCGTCGATCTCGCCGGCGACGCGCGGTATCGTGAGGTTGCGATAGCGAACGTTCTGCAACACGACCGAGTCGCGCAGCCGCGGAGCAGTGCGCGTACCTTCTACCCGCAGCGTCGAGCTGAAAGTCCCGTTGACGCCGAAATCCTTCCCGGTCGCGCGCGTTAAAAAGTCGCCGACGTTCGAGCTCGTGCTCGTTATCGCCAACGCGAGCGGGTCATCGGTGCGCAACCCGAAGGTGCCCGACGCAACCGTCGTCATTGAGGGAACGTCGAGCGATGCCGACTCAATCGTGCCGCGTCCGTGGAGCGCCGAAGCGTTCACCTCGAAACGGTCGATCGTCAAACGTCCGGCCGTCCCGCCCAAAACGGCCGCGTGAAGGCGCATCGCGAGGTCGGGATAGCTACCATCGAGGCTTGTCTGCGCATTGAGCCGTCCCGTAATCGGAACGCTGTAGCCCAGCATCGGCAGCCATGTCGTCAGATCGACGCGGCGCGCATCGGCTCGCAAGTTCACGCTACGCGTTGCGGGCGAAATCGTGCCGTTCACGGCCACTTCTCCCGACGGGCCGCCAAATCGCAGCGCGCTAGCGATGGCACCGCCTTGGCCGCTCCAGTGCGCCGCAACGGTACCCAGGTCGAGTCGCCGGAATCGTGCATTCGAAAAGTCGGCGTTACCGCTGGTTGAAAGAACGCGCGTGCGAATCGTTTGCGCTCGAAGCGCGAGCGAGCCGGTTCCCGCGAAAGTATCGCCCGTATCGAAGAAATCGTTGAAATCGGCGAGATCGACGCGTGGCGCGTCGAGCGCAACGTCGGCCCCGCCGGCGCGGTTCGCGCGGGCGTCCAAAGCGATGGTCGAGGATCCAACCGAGACGCGGCCGTTCGTCAGCGCAAGCGCATTCGCATCACCGTTCACGCTGCCGGCGAAATCGCGAAAGCTCAAGCCGTTGACCGAGCCCTCCGGCGCGCTGACTCTACCGGCGAATGACGGCGTCCTGCCGCTGCCGCGCACTCGAAGATTCGCGTCGACGCTGCCTTGCACTAGGGGCGCCTTCTGCGGCGAAACGGCGGCGACCAGCGAGCGCACGTCGGCAGAGTGAAGCTGGGCAGCGAGATCGTACCGTGGTGCTAACGCATGCTGCGGCGACAAGCCCGCAACCGTGCCGCTCACGCCGGCGAAAAGCGATCCGACTGCGACGGCGGCATCGTGCACGTCAACTGTTCCACTCTCGTAGGCCAGTCCGGCATTGCCGTTCACGTTGAAGTTACGATAGCGACCGCCCGCAATTACCACCGTTCCTGCGACGCTCGGCGAGCGCGGTGTTCCGCCGACCGTTGCACCCGCGCTCGCTTTCGATCCGAGATCGCCGAAGATCGCGCCGTGCAGCGAACCGCCGCGCATCGCAACGATTCCGTGCGCCGTCGCAACTCCCAACGACCCCGTCACGTCTCCACTGCCGGCCACGGCTATTCCCGCCGGCGTTCCGCCGCCGGCGAGCGTTGCGCTCAACGTGCCCCTAGCCGCATCCAAAGGAAAGTCGCGAGCCTCCATGACGCCGACGCTGGGTCCGCCGGCGTGTTCGAGCTCGGCGCGCGCGTACAGCGAGCCGGATCCGCTACGCGCCAAGAGCGGACCGATCGCGCCGTTACCGTGCTGGTCAACGTTAAAGATCGCGTCAAGCGACTGCGTTCCGCCGGAGCCCCAAAGCGCGCCGCGCGCTGCGAACGCTTTTGGATTGTCCGCGGTCGCAAGCAGGGCAGCCTGCAGCGGAACTTGCGGCAGCAGTGCACTGACGAACGGGGTGGCACCCGCCGGCGACCGCGCTTGCACCAGCATTGCGATGGCGTTGTGATGCGCGTTTATTGCGATCCGCCCGCGAGCGTCGAGATTTACGCGGCCGTATGCGCCACCAAACCCGACGATATCGGCTTCCTGCCCATCGAACGCGACCATCCCGTTCAGATTCTGCAGCGCCGTTCCCGCGTACGTCGTCTGCGGCGAGCGCAATGCAATCCAGATTAGCGGCTCCTTTGCGTTTCCTTCGGCGAGCAACGAAAACGCGATTGGTCCTTGCATTGGAAGCCGCTTCGCTTGCGCGAAAACCGCCCGCAGTTGCGCGAGATCGCCGCTGCCGCGCACGGCCAAGCGCAGCCGGGGACTGGTCAAACCGTAGATGCCGCCGGTGATCGCCGTACGCACGCCACCTAAACTCGCTTGAATTCCAGGCGTCAGGAGGCCGTCGTCGTAGACGAAGACCGAGCCGTGAGCGCCGGTCACCTGCTGCGCAAGTCCCGCGACTGCAATGTTGCAGCCCTGCAGCGACGCGCTCGCCGCGAGGTGGGCTGAGCCGTTTGCGTTATCAATTCGAAAGTAGCGCGCGTCCACGTTGCGCAGGACTCCGGAATGTAAACGGAGTGACGGCGAGTTTAGCGCGAAGTTCACCGCTCCGGCAATCGGAAGTTCCGCTGCGGTCCAACGCTGGTTCTGGTAGCCTTGCTCGAGATCGATTACTCCGTGGCCCGTGACTGCGTAGAGTCGATCGGCGCGCTCGCCGTATTTGAGCGTTGCGGCATATGTCGAGCGGCTCGCCGATGAAATATCGGCGTTGATCTCAGCGTCGGCGGCACGCAGACGCCGGTGGTTGGGCAGCGCGTACGGGCTTTGGTCGACGATCGTAATCGAGCCGTCGCGGACGCGGGCTTGCACGATTAGCGGCCTTCCCCCTCGCGCCGGGGCCTTGCTCACCTGCGGAAGCGGCACGTTATACGTTCCATCCGGCCGGCGAATAATGGTGA
>JBPYDW010000288.1:0-6252 GCA_051986335.1 Vulcanimicrobiaceae bacterium
GTGAAATTCTGAGTTCGTGCGGCGTCAAGACGATGAGGTGGTCGTGGGCCCAAGTGTGATTGCCGATCGCGTTGCCGTCGGCGACTTCTTGCCGCGCGGTTTTCGGATACGCGGCAACCGCGCGCCCGACGACGAAGAAGGTCGCGTGCACGTTCTCTTTGCGCAGAACGGCTAAGATTTCGTCGGTGTATGGGGGATTCGGTCCGTCGTCATAGGTGAGAGCGACGATCTTTTGGTCGTCCGGTCCGCTTACGACGGTCTTACCGAACAGCTGGTTTGCGGGACTCTCGATCGTTTCGTAGCCGGCAAAGCCGGCAACTGCGACGAGTAAGACGATTGCGAGCCAACGCCACCAGCCGCGCACGCTATTTGGCCGCCTGAATTTCGGCGCGCGCCGCGTTCACTTTTGACCGGAACGTGTCCGAACCAAAGGCGCGAAAATCGTCGACGATAAGTTGATAATGAGGATCGGGCGTGGCCGTGGCCTGCAGGCGCAGCAAGTCCTCCGGGTTACTCGGCGCGCCCTTCGAGAGGTCGAGGTGAAATTGATGGGCATTCGCCCAATAGTGGGGGTCAGTGAATTCAATGGTGCGATCGCCCTGCTTACAGTCGATCTTCTGCTTTACGTAGACCGTGTAATGAACGGTCGAACCGGGGCGAGGTTCTTTGCTCATCAAATTCCAAATGCCGTCTTGTACCAGTTTGCCGAAAAAGAACGAAACGTCGGTCTCCTCACGCGGCGGAGCGACGATCGTAATTTCTTTGCCGGCGTACGCGCGAATGCGGTAGGATGCGGTTGAGACTCCCTCGATGTCTTGCATGCGGTATTCTTCCTGGTAGATTGGCGGCTTGTCGTACTGCACGAGCATCCGGACGTAGATCTCGTTCGGACACTTCTGTAGCGACTCTACGGCTCTTTCTTTGTTTACCTCATGAGTAAAATCGCTCTTGTACACGATGTAGAGCGCTAACACCGACAGCACTAAGAGGATCCAGCCGAAAGGGAAGCGCCGCATTTCTTGGTTTTACTCGGCGAGAGCCGCATGCTCGTCGAGCACACGATTAACGAGGGAATCGGCCAATTTGTTCTGTTTGCGCGGAACGTGACGAACGTCGACGCTGTCGAAGTGGCGAAGCAGCGATTTCGCCCGCTGGTGGAGCGGCTGCAGGTCGGGATGCTTTACCCGGTACTCGCCCTTGAGCTGCTTGACGACCAGCTCCGAGTCGAGGCGGATTGCGAGCCGACGAATCGCTAGCTCGGTAGCGGCCTCGAGGCCGCTGAGCAACGCGGTCCACTCGGCGACGTTGCTGGTTGCGACTCCGAGATAGCGGCCGACCTCGCGCAGCACGCGACCGTCGGGAGCAATAATTACCGCTCCGCTGGCTGCCGGTCCAGGATTGCCGCGCGAGCCGCCGTCGGCGAACATCGTCGCCTGCGGCGCTTCTTCGGGGAAGAGCCCATTCATCGCATCGAGGATTCGTCGCGAGGAGGGGGTCTCCGTTAGCGAGGAGGCGCCTTCGTTAGGCGCGGCGACGACTGAGCAGCGAGACGTACCACAAGACCGTGCCGATCGCCTGAAGCGCCGCAGCAAGGTAGGTGAGTGCAGCGGCCCGCAGGACCTTCTTTGCGCCGGGAATCTCCTGCGGTTGCAGGATGTTGAACTCTTGCAGAAACTGCAGCCCGCGGTCGCTAGCGTTGTATTCGACGGGCAGCGTGACGATGGCAAAGACCGCCGCCGCGCTAAACAAAATGACGCCGATCGTCGCCAGGTTAATCGAGTTAAGCCAAAGGCCGGCTAAGAACATCAGCGGGCCGACCCACGAGCCCAATCGCACGGCGGGCACGATCGCGCCGCGCAATCGCATCGGGATGTAGCCTTGCGCATCTTGCTGCGCGTGACCGATTTCGTGCGCGACGACTGCAACCGACGCCACCGAGTTGTAGACGGAGCTTTCCGAAAGATTGATCGATTTATCGCCCGGGTTGTAAAAGTCGGTGAGTTGGCCGTGCGTCGATTTCACGCTGATCGGCAGGTTCAAACCGCGAATCAACACTTGCGCGGCGTCTTGGCCGGTTACTCCGCTGCTCGTTGGAACTTGCGAATATTTTCCGAACGTGCCGCGCAGCGTGGCTTGCGCCCAGAAGCCGAGCAGCAATCCCGGAAGTGCGAGGATGAAGTACCATATCATGGGTTCGATCACTCCCGTGGCGATCGTGGGCTTGAAGCCTTGGTCCTTCGGCGGCTGTTCCCTTCCGCACTCAGCGGGTGTCGCAGTCGCTGCCTGCGCTCTTGAAGTTGAGTTTTCTCGACCGTTTCCGAAAACGAAGAATCCGCAGACTCAGGTTCTGCGGATTTTTCTTATGGTCGGGCTGACTGGATTCGAACCAGCGACCTCTTGACCCCCAGTCAAGCGCGCTAACCAAACTGCGCCACAGCCCGATAGGCGGGCGGCGTGGCCGTGGGCCGAGATAAGGCTGTGGGCCAACGCGGACCGCAGCCAGCCGCCCGCTAGTGTTTAGCGCTTCTTCTTTTTTGCTTTGGAGCTGCCGCGGGCCCCGCCCACTGCATCCTTCAGCGACTTGCCGGCGACGAACGCCGGGACTTTGCGGGCTGCAATCTTTATCTTTGCACCCGTCTTGGGATTGCGGCCCTCGCGCGCCTTGCGCGCACGAACCACGAAGCTGCCGAACGGCGTCAGCGCTACGCGATCGCCTTTCTGCAGCGCCGCTTTGATCTCATCGAGGACCAAGTCCACAATTTCGCCCGCCTGGCGCTTCGAGAGCTCAGCCTCGGCGGACACGACATCAATCAGATCGGCTTTCGTCAACGAAATTTCTCCTTAGCGGCATACGCGAATTGTGCTTAAAAATAACTGTTGTGGCCGCCTGGGGAGGGGAGATACGCCCAGCGCCTGCGCCCTCCTCCCACGAAAGTGCCAAAAACCCTTATTTCATGCGGATTTTCGCCGCGGCGTGCAAGGCAACCACGTAGGAATTTGCCCCGAATCCGGCGACGCTCCCGGCGCACGCCGGCGCAATCACGCTGCGCGTGCGGAACTCTTCGCGTGCGGCAGTGTTCGACATGTGCACTTCGATCACCGGAATGTCGATCGCCCTAATGGTGTCCGCAATCGCGTGGGAGTAATGCGCGTACGCGCCGGGATTGATGATTACGACTTCATACTCGCGGGGCGCGCCTTGGAGCGCGTCGATGATGTCGCCCTCGCCATTGTGCTGAACGCACGTTACCTCGATCTCAAGCGCCTTGCCGACTTCAGAAGCAACCTCGTTGACGTCGGCTAGCGTCTGGTTTCCGTAAACCTCCGGCTCACGTTCACCGAGCAAATTGAGATTCGGGCCGTGAATTATCAACGCGCGCATATTGGACCCCTTCTGGAAGGAAAAGCGGGCGACCTCGGCAAGTCCGCCCGGGCGTATGCCCGACAAGTTGTTCACGGCTGCCGACCCCGATGCGGGAATTGCAATTTGCACCGGTGTCACCACCGACTTGGTTCGCGAAGCCCAACGGCTCCATCACTTGACGCCAACGGCCACCGCTGCAGTTGGACGTCTCCTCACCGCTACCGCACTGTTGGGAACGGCGCTTAAAGGCAAGGAGCGTATATCGCTGCAGATCACCGGCGACGGCCCGCTGGGAAGTGCGATCGCCGAGGCTTGGCTTGTCGACGAACGCACTGTCGGCGCGCGCGGTCGCGCTCGTAACCCACACATCGATATTCCCTTGAACCCCAGCGGCAAGTTCGACGTAGCCGGTGCCGTCGGCACCGGTCAGTTGCAAGTCACCAAATCCTTTCCCGTGGGACAACCGTACGTCGGTGCTGTGCCGCTGCATTCCGGCGAGATCGCCGAGGACGTTGCCGCATATCTGGCGCACTCGGAGCAGATACCGAGCGTCGTTGCGCTCGGCGTGCTAGCCGATCCGCAAGGCGTACGCGCGGCCGGTGGCGCGATCGCTCAAGTCCTCGCCGGCGCCGACGAACGCGCAATCGCGATACTCGAAGAACGCGCCGGCGCACTGCGACCGATTACGACGCTGGTCGCCGAGGGTCACGATGCGGCCACCTTGCTCGACGACGTGGCTGGAACGATCGCACTGCGCTCGCGCCGCAGTTACGATGTGCTGTTCGCCTGCCTTTGCACGCGTGAAAAAGTGGAGGCCGCGCTCATGAGTTTGGGAAGCGACGAACTTGCAGAAATGGCGCTGGAGCCCCTCACCGAAGCAACCTGCGAATACTGCCGCAGGGAATACACGTTCTCCAACGCAGAGATTCGCGGGATCATGGAGCGCGCGTCAGCAGGCTAAGTCTCGGCTCGCACGCGGCGAGGAGCTAACGTCCCTTCTCAAATAGCGCGTTCAAAGAGCGCGGCTTGCGGTACGGTTCGATGCGTTGCCAATAGGCCTCGCGAATGCCGGTGCCGTCGTTGTAGTACCACCAACCGCACTCGCAGCGGATCGGCCGTTCGTCGGGCCGGGGATACTCATAGACGCGCTTGCAGCGTCTGCAGACGAACTTCTTGCCCTCAATCGGCTTTACCGACGACGTATACGTAACTGGCTGGTCGGCCATCTCCTCGTGCTTTCTCTAACGTACGACCCGAACGAACTTTCGCGAACCAACCGAAAGCACCGCCGCTCCGGTCGACACCCACGGCGCCTTCGGGTCGGCAACCACGATACCATCCACCTTCACGCCATTGCCCGAGATCAGCCGTTCGGCGGCGCGCCGGCTCTCGGCAAATCCCGCTTTGGTCAGTACGTCGGCGACGCGCGAGCAATCGCCCAGGGAGATCTCCGGCATGTCGTCGGTAGGAATCTCCTTGCGCTGGACCGTGCGCTCGAAGAATTCGCGCGCGGCCGCCGCGGCTTGCGCATCGTGGTAGCGTGAAACGATCTCAGTGGCGAGCTGCTTCTTGCGCTCCATCGGCTTTGCGCCGGTGGAGTCCAGCTCGCGTTCGAGTCGTGCAACGTCGTCACGCGAGCGGAAGGCAGCGTAGCGCGCGTACATCGGCATCAGCGCATCGGGCATCGACATCAGCTTTCCGAACTGCGTCTGCGCGCTCTCGGTGACCCCGACGTAGTTGCCGAACGATTTCGACATCTTGCGTACGCCGTCGAGGCCAAGCAGCAGCGGCACCATCGCACAGATCTGCGGTGCCTGGCCGTGCTCGCGCTGATAGTGCCGGCCGAGCAGCAAGTTGAAAAGCTGATCGACGCCGCCGAGCTCGACGTCGGCCTCCACCATCACCGAATCATACGCCATTGCCACCGGATATAGAAACTCGTGTAGCGAGATCGCATCGCCGCCTTCGTAGCGTTCGCTAAAGTCGTTGCGCTCGAGCATCTGTGCCACCGTCGTCTTCGCGGCCAAGCGAACGAAATCGGCGGAATCTAGCTTGCCGAGCCATTCGGAGTTGTAAAGGACGCGTATCCGCTCCAGGTCCAGCGCCTTTGCCGCCTGCTCGCGATAGGTTTGCATGTTTGCCTCGATCTCGTCATCGGTGAGTTGCGGACGCGTCTCTTTGCGTCCGCTGGGGTCTCCGATCTTGGCGGTGAAATCGCCGATGATGAGCGTGACGTTATGGCCAACCTCGGCAAAACGCTGCAGCTGATGCAGGACGACCATGAAACCCAAGTGCAGATCGGGGCTGGTCGGATCGATTCCCAACTTGACGTTGAGAGGACGCTTCAACTTAAGCCGCTCAACAAACTCCGACCGCAGCTCGACGTGCTCGAACCCGTCGAGCAGATAATCGGCGTCGGAAAAACGAGGATCCGGCATCTTACTTCAGTTCGACGATCGTGACGCCGCCGTCCCCTTCGTCGGCGTTACCGTAGCGAACCGATTCTACCGACGGGTGCTCGCGCAGATACTCCTGCAACCCGCGCCCGAGCAGGCCCGTGCCCTTGCCGTGAATCAGGCGCAGCGGCGAGTTTCCGGCCAATACGGCTTCGTCGATCCAGTGCTCGACGATCGGCTCGGCTTCAACAAACCGCTTGCCGCGCACGTCGAGCTCGGTCGCTGCGCGGGTCACCGCAGCAACTCTGGCGTCGGATTCCTCACCCTTAACGGCACGCAGTTTACGGGCCGGGCCCACGCGCTGCAAGTCGTCCTTCTTCGCCACCAGCTTGAGCGCTCCGATCGCGATTAGCGCGCTGTCGCCGAAATCTTCGGCGAGCTCGCCCTCCTGGCGCAGCGACAGCACGCGGACACGATCGCCGACCTGCAGCT
>JBPYDW010000289.1:0-7149 GCA_051986335.1 Vulcanimicrobiaceae bacterium
GACGTGCAGAGCTACGTCAAGGTTGCGCTGCAAAAAAGCCCGGCGCCGAGCGCCGGCGTCTTCGCCGACCTGCCGGCATGGCCGAAAGTCGACTTCGCGCACTATGGCGAGATCGAACGCGCGCCGCTCTCGCGGATCAAGAAGCTCTCCGGTCCGAATCTGCACCGCAACTGGCTGCAGATCCCGCACATCACCAACTACGACGAAGCGGACGTGACCGACCTCGAGGAGTTTCGCCAAGAGGTCAACGCGGAGCGCGCAAAGCGAAGCGGCACCAAACTTACGATGCTGGCCTTCCTGATGAAAGCCTCAGTCGCGACGCTGCGAGAGTTTCCCGACTTCAACTCCTCGCTCGACGGCGACTCCTTGATTCGCAAGAAGTACTATAACATCGGCTTTGCAGCGGACACCCCCAACGGACTCGTCGTTCCGGTGATCAAGAACGCCGAACGCAAGAGCCTCTTCGATATCGCCGAAGAGACGAGCGCGCTAGCGGCCAAGGCGCGCGAAGGAAAACTCGGCCTGGCCGACATGCAAGGCGGTTCGTTTACGATCTCATCGATCGGCGGCATCGGCGGCACCGCGTTCACCCAGATCGTCAATGCGCCCGAAGTGGCGATACTCGGCGCGACGCGAGCGGAGATTCGGCCGGTCTGGACCGGAAAGAAGTTTAAACCGCGGCTCATCCTCCCGATCAGCGTCTCGTACGATCATCGCGTCATCGACGGCGCCGCCGCCGCGCGCTTCCTCGTCTATTTCGCCGGACTACTGCGCGACTTTCGCCGGGTCACGCTGTAAGCCTTACGCGGCGGCGGATTCGTCGGGAACCAGCCGGTTCGTCGCCCGCCGCACAATAATTATCAGCGCGAAGAAGCACGCCATAAAGATCAACACGAAGCGTTCGTGCAAGTTTGGAAGCAGCAGCCCGACGGCGGCAAACGTCACGGTAGCAAAGGCTGCGCTCGACGCACTCTTGATGCCGCTGCGCAGGTCGCTGCGCGACACGCTGTTCCAGCGCTTCGATAGCCCGATTCCGTACATGAAGGCGATGAGTCCATAGACGGCGGCGGTGCAGAGGAACCACCAGCGCAACACTTGCAGCACCGCCGCGTCCGAGACTCCCGGTTCACGTGCCGCGGTCATCATCGTTTCAAAGAGATAGATCATCAGCATCAAGAAGCCGAGCGTGAGAAAATTGGCCACGATCGTTACCGAGTTGATCACAAAGAACTCTGCAAAGAGGCGGTTGTGCAGCCACCAAAGCGCCGCGATCAAGGCAAAGGTGAGCGCGAAACCGTAGAGGTTCGCGGCGCTTATGCCGCCGACCGTCAGCGAAGTCCCACGCTGCGAGAACGCCAGCTGCGCGAGGCAAAAACCGATGACGATGTCCGAAAACGCTTCGAGACGGTGCAGGAGGTGCTCGTCTCGATAGTCTCCGAGCAGCGAGAGCGTACCCTTCAACTATGCACGCGCGCCAAGCTGGCGTAGGACGTACTGGAGGATGCCGCCGTTGCGGTAATACTCGGCCTCGATCGGGGTGTCGATACGGACCAGCGCCTTGAACGCAAGCGCGTTGCCGCTTTGGGCGTCGGTAACGTTGACCTCGACGTGCATGCGCGGCTTGATACCGTTCTCGATACCGGTGATATCGTATATTTCTTCGCCGGTCAGCGCATACGTCGTACGATCGGCACCGTCCATGAACTCCAAGGGCAGAATTCCCATGCCGATGAGATTGCTGCGATGAATGCGTTCGAACGATTCGGCGATTACCGCGCGTACGCCCAGAAGATACGGCCCCTTCGCCGCCCAATCGCGCGAGGAGCCGGAGCCGTATTCTTTGCCGGCAAGCACGATCAGCGGGGTGCCGTCGTGCTTATAACGCATCGCGGCATCGAAGATCGACATCTGCTCGCCGGTCGGGAGGTAGCGCGTAACCCCGCCTTCCACGTTGGGAACCAGGTCGTTGCGCAAGCGCACGTTGGCAAAGGTTCCGCGCACCATCACCTCGTGATTGCCGCGGCGGGCGCCATACGAATTGAAGTCGACCGGGCGCACGCCGCGCTCGATCAAATAGGCCGCCGCGGGACTGGACTTGGCGATGGTCCCGGCCGGCGAGATGTGATCGGTGGTGACCGAATCGCCGAGCACGGCCAGCACGCGGGCGCCGTGTATGTCGGCAAGGGGCGGCGGCTCTATCGGCATGTGCTCGAAGTACGGAGGGCTCTTAACGTACTCCGACGCCGGGTCCCACGCGTAGCGTTCGCTCGCCGTTGCCTTTAGTTTGGCCCAGTTGTCGTCGCCAGCAAAGACCTCGCGATAGCGCGTCTTGAACATGTCGTCGCTGACGCATCGCGTAACGACCTCGGCGATCTCATCGTCGCTCGGCCAGATGTCGCGCAGGTACACCGGCTTGCCGGAGGCGTCGTTGCCGAGCGGCTCGGTGGTGAGATCGACGTCCATGCGCCCCACCAGCGCGTAAGCAACGACCAGCGGCGGGGAAGCCAAATAATTCGCGCGCACTTGCGGATGGATTCGTCCTTCAAAATTACGGTTTCCGGAAAGCACGGCGGCCACGATCGAGTCGTGCTCGGCGATGGAATCGGCGATATCGGGGCGTAGCGGACCGGAGTTGCCGATGCACGTAGTGCAACCGTAGCCGACCAGGCTGAACCCCAACTCATCGAGGTACTCCTGAAGTCCCGCCTTTGCCAAGTAATCGGTGACGACTTTGCTTCCGGGCGCCAGCGAGGTCTTCACCCACGGTTTGCTGCTCAACCCCTTGCGAACGGCGTTGCGCGCCAGCAGCCCGGCGGCCATCAGCACCGACGGATTCGAGGTGTTGGTGCACGACGTGATCGCCGCGATGACCACGGCACCGTCGGCGACTTTTTCGCGGGCGCGAACCGCCGTGCCGCCACCGCCCTCAGCTTCGAACCGCGCGACCTGATTGTTCGGCTTGTTATCGCGTGCTGCGACCCAATCGCGCAGCGCGGTATTGAACGACGTTTTCACCTCGCGCAGCGCCACCCGGTCCTGTGGGCGGCGCGGACCGGCGACGTTGGGCTCGACGTCGGCGAGGTTGAGGCGCAGCACGTGGGTGTACTGCGGATCGGGCGTTTCGTCGGTGCGGAACAGCCCTTGCGCCTTTGCATACGCTTCGACTAGCGCAACGTGCTCGGGCGAACGCCCGGTGAGGCGCAGATATTCGAGCGTGCGTTCGTCGATCGGAAAGATAGCGACGGTAGAGCCGTACTCGGGTGCCATGTTGCCGAGCGTGGTGCGATCGGCCACCGGCAGATTGCTCAAACCGGCACCGAAGAACTCGACGAACTTACCCACGACGCCATGCTTGCGCAATATCTCGGTCGTATGCAGCACGAGATCGGTTGCGGTGACGCCCTCTCGCAAAGCCCCCTCCAAGCGCACGCCGATCACTTCCGGAATCAGCATCGTCACCGGCTGGCCGAGCATCGCCGCCTCCGCCTCGATGCCGCCGACGCCCCACGCCAAAACGCCCAAACCGTTGACCATCGTCGTGTGCGAGTCGGTGCCGACGGCGGTATCGGGATAGGCCGTTGCTTTGTTCGGATCGTAGGCAATGCCGGCGCTGCCGGCGCCGAAAACGACGCGCGCGAGATATTCGATGTTCACCTGATGCACGATGCCGGTGTCCGGCGGCACGACGCGAAAGTCGCCCAGCGCCTCCTGCCCCCATTTCAAGAACGCATACCGCTCGCGATTGCGCTCGAATTCCAGTTCGCCATTTTTCTTAATCGCGTCGGGAGCACCGTAGTAGTCGACTTGTACCGAATGGTCGATCACCAACTCGACCGGTTGCAGCGGGTTGATCGTTTTCGGGCTGCCGCCCATAGCCGCCATCGCGTCGCGCATCGCCGCCAGATCGACGACGCAGGGGACTCCGGTAAAGTCTTGCAGCAGTACGCGCGCCGGACGAAAGGCGATTTCGCGTTCGTTTTGAACCCGCGGGTTCCACTTTGCCAGCATCTCGATGTCGGACTTCAATACCGTCCGCCCATCTTCGAAGCGCAGAAGGTTTTCCAAGAGGACCTTGAGCGAGAACGGCAGGCGTTCGAGTTTGGTCAGGCCTGCTTCTTCGACCGCGGCTAAGCGGTAGTAATTGTAGGTGCGGTCGCCGACGCCGAGCGTCCCGGCGGCGCCAAAGCTATTCGCGTGTACTGTCATGGGAGAACGCTATTTTGGGGTCGCCTTGCGCGTAGCCTTCGATGCGCAGTAGCGCATTGCCCGAAAGTAGTCCCCACAGCTGTTCCCCGACCAAATCCAATCTCCAACCGGTGACGCCGAGGGCCCGTTCGAAGGATTCGCGATCGGGCGGTATCTCGCGAGCCACGCGTTCCAACGACGACCGCGGAACCAGCAAACTCGGCGGCAGATCGTTCTCCCGCGCGATCTCTCCCAATGCCACGCCAAGCAGTCCCACCAGCGTTTCGCGTGCGTTCCCCAGCGGACGCACCGGTTTCTCCGGCAACCGATCCTCGGGCGTCGCTTCGCCGCGACGAACGGCCGCGACGATCGCGTCGCCGAACGACCTGCGCATGCCCGCGTCCAGCCGGCGCAATTGAACTAATTCCAACTCGCTGTGCGGGTGCAACGTCGCCAACCCGGCCAGCACGTCGTCGGGAAAGATGTACTTCGGCGGCACGTCCCGTTCTCGCGCCAATCGATCGCGCAACAGCACGATTTGAGCCAGGATGGCCAGGTCGCGCCGATTCAAGCGGTTCGAGCCGGGAACGCGTTGCAGCATCCGCCGTTCGTCGGCGCGATAACGATCCGGATTTGAGAGTTGCGCGCACTCGTCCATGGCCCAGGCGTAGCGTCCGGCGGAAACGAGCCTCTCCGTAAGTTTGTCCTGCATCTCGAGCAGATGGGCTACGTCGTCAACCAGATAATCGATCTGTTTGGGCGAGAGCGGCCGCGCCGACCAATCGCTGACCGTCTGCGACTTCGCCAGCGATACGCCGCACAGATCGCGCACGAGATCGGCGAGCGAAACTTGCATGCCGTATCCGAGAAACGAGGCGGCAACCTGGCAATCGAAGATGTGCGACGGAACAAAGCCAAACCGCTCGGCAAGGATCTTCAAATCGCTGGCTAGGGCATGCCCGACGACCGTCGTCTCGCACAGTGCTTGCGCCAGCGGCCGCAAATCGGCGATTGCCAGCGGATCGACGATCGCCGCGCCGTCGGCGAAGGCCAGTTGCACGACCATAAGGCGCGCCGCGTAGGTTCGCTCGGCATGGAACTCCGTATCGACGCCAACGCGCGGTGCCGAGCGAATGCGCTCGCAGAGCGCCAGTAACGACGGCGCATCTGCGATTCTATCGACGTTTTTGACGGTCACGTCGTCGGCGTACGGGGCAGATAGCGCGGTTGATCGTGACGGACGCGCCAGTGGAAGTGCAGGTTGGGATGATGGTGCTGATAGTAGATGCGCGCCCGTTGCGGAAAGCCATGCACGAAAACGGTTACGCGGTCACCGAAGATCGCCAGCAGCGTGCAGAGCGGCACCGCGATGGCGCACATCGTCCAAACGTGCACCCACATCGGCACGCGAAAGGTCGCCGCAGTCGCGGTGGCCACGGTGCCGCCGAAGCCGGGAATGACGCGCACGGCAAGCAAGAACATCGGCGAGGCAACCGGGAAGCGTTTGACCCATTGCGGGAGCCGCTCGAACATCGCCTCGAGATCGAGCAGATGCGAGGCACGCCGGTTGAGCCAGTAGCCAAGCATCGCTCCGATCACCAGTCCGATCGCGTTGACCAGCGAGCCTCGCAGGGGGCCGAAAATCGATCCGTTCATGATCGCTAAGGCGTCGGTGACCGAGAACGGCGCCGAGGCAACCAGCCCGAACAAGACGATCGCGATCGGGTAGGCCAGCGGCCCAATCGTGCGGATATAGTGATCTACCTGCGGTTGTTTGTGAATGACAAAGGCCGCCAGTGCAAAGGAGGCGGCAAGCAGGGTCACGGCGGACAGCCGGCGGAGCGTGGGGCTCACGCGGAGGTGCCGGTGCTACTACGGGTCGCGATCACGATTCTGTGCGGTGTTGGTCTCTATGCGTCGTTTTTCATGCTTCGCAAGAGCGCGCTGGCCGACCGCGGCGCCCTTGCCCAGCCAAGCGTCGTGCAGACGCCGCGTGCCCGGCTATTCGGGCCGCCCAACTCCGCGCTGGGAGCGATCTATTATCCCGTGCTGGCAGCCCTCACGTGGGTGGCTGCCGCGCTCCACGCGCCGGTGTTTCTGCTGTTCGGATTCGGGTTGTCGGTCGTGGCCGCCGGCGTCTCGCTCGTGTTGGCGTACAGCCTCCTGTTCATAACTCGGATGCCGTGTCCGTACTGCTGGACGGCACACGCGGTCAATTGGCTGCTCTTCCTTGCAGTTTTGGAATTACTCAAAATATCATATTGAATAGTCGGGCAACACCCGGGTATAATGCCGTTCTCAGGTTAGGAGGGCGAAACGGTTTCGTCCGTCCGCCCGAGTAATCGGCCGCGAACGTGGCGGAGCCCGCGTTTCGGTTCAAGGCAGAAGGGGTCTCGCGAGGGCGAGACCTTTCTGTTATGCCTTGGCGCTTCAGCCAGTCTGTTGCGATAGGTCGCTGAAGAAACGGCCGGCGACCGCCATGAAACTTGCCGTACGGCTGCCACCGTACTCCGCGAGCATGTCGGCCATGACGGCGTTTGCGACCCGCAGTCCCAGAATCCGATCGAAGAACTCCGGCGTCGAGAATTGATAGCCGCCTGTCTGTCCGGCTCGGCGCAGCTCGAGCGCTAGCGCCTGTCCACCATCGCTTCCATACTGCGGAATCGATAGGTTCGCTTGACCGGCGCGAGCCCACGCGTCGCTCATCGCGTAATCGAAAATGTGTACGAAATCGTCGGCGGCATCTTGCCCGAACTGCGCAGCGAGGGTTCGCTGCTCGGCGCTTAGCCGTTCCGGTCCGATCATCGATTGGAATGCACGAACGACCGAGAAGCTGCCCGCTCCTCCGCCCGCGGCGATAAACGATCCGGCCAAGGCCGTGTCGGCCGACGCGTCCGCTTTGCTAACCACCGTTTGAGCGCTCACCGCCGTCGTGCAAGCGAGGGCCAGCAGCGCGCTCAGACC
>JBPYDW010000290.1:0-9196 GCA_051986335.1 Vulcanimicrobiaceae bacterium
CGTGAAAGCGCTTCGGTTGCTCTGCTGCGGCGGAGACCCGGGCGCTTTTTTGCGCAATTTTGCTTGGAGGCACGTGCAATGCAAAGGAACCTACTCGCCGCGGCGCTGGTGTTTGCTGTGACCATAATGTTGGGCGGCGTTAACAGTGCCGCGTGGGCGAGTTCGGGCACCACGATCAGCGGAACCATCATCGACTCCCGTAGCGGGCTGCCGATATCAAAAGCCACGATCATCCTCGAGCGCGGAACCACGGTTGTCGGCAATACGACGACGGATACGCGCGGCAACTGGTCGTTTACCGCCCAGCCGGGGGGAATCTACACCGTCGTCATTAGAGCCGATGGCTACGAGACGACTCGCTCGCAGGACATCCCCGTCTTCAATGGCCAGTCGCAGGTGGCGATTCAAACCGCGGTCCAGGCGCTGCCGGCCGGTGCCGACTTGAAGACGATCGGAACGGTGCAGGCGCGCCGTACCGGCGTGCTCCAGAGCACGTCCACCATCACCAATTCGCTCGATCCCTCGACCATCATCGATCAAAACTACGTCCGGGCCGGTGACGCGCTGGGCACGCTTCCGCAGGTCAATGCGTCGACGTCGTCGTCGCTGGGCGACGATCTCGCGATCGGCATCCGCGGATTCGATTCGAGCGAGACCGCGACGCTGCTCGACGGCCATCCGATCGGTCCGCTCGGTGCGACCGGCGGCGGCTACGACTATCAACTCGGTCAGTTTTGGGGGCTGAACGCCATCGACGTGACCTACGGGTCGGGTGCGAGCGGAATCTTCGGCGCCAACACGATCGCCGGCGCGGTCAACTTTCAGACCATCAACCCGACGGCGGCCAACCATATCAACTGGACGGAAGGCGCCGGAACCTTCAACAAGACGTTGAGCGGTATCGAGGCCACCGGCGCGTTCGGCAAGCTCGGCTACGCGTTTGCCAGTGCGGCTCAGCAGACTGACGGCGAGCTAGGACCGCAGCGCATCACCCAAACCGGACTGCTCAGCTCGGCGGCATCCAACTGTCCGAACGGTCCGATCAATACGATACCGAGCATCGCCCTGCAAGACTATAATGCGTGCACCTATCTGGTCGGCGGCGCTTACCTCTTACGCAACGTCGTCGGCAAACTGCAGTATACGTTCAGCCCGCGGACGCAGTTGACGGCGACGACCTACAACGCGACGATGTGGGCCAATAGCACCGGGAACGGCGACACGGACTTTCTGAGTCAACCATATCTGCTCTACACGCAGAACCTCAATCTTGCCGGCGGGATCTGCGGCTACAACAACTGCACCGCCGTTCCCGGCCAGGATTCCGAACAACTGCTGAGCGGAAAAATCGTAACCTGCGTCAACAGCCTGGTGGTTGCCAACGACTCGAAGGCGGGCTACCAGTGCATGAACACCCAACAGTATAGCAATACCTTCTCCGGACCGGCGGGCGGAAGCGTCGGGCGGTGGCATGCCGGTCGCAATCAGGACTACGACGCGAGGCTCACCCAAACGATCGGTGCCGGTACGCTGCTCATCGATTCGTACGTCGACAACTACGGGTTCGAGAACGTCAAAGGCTTGCAGGGAAACTGGTTTGACGACATTTACCTCACCCGCGGCACCTTGGCAAGTTACGAGCTCGTCAACGATCGCAACGACTTCGCCTTTGGATTCGATACCACGACGCAACACCACAGCTCGCGCTCCGGCCTGGTAGGACCGTCGGCGGTGTGGCAGACCTTCGGATTATCCACCAATGGGTATTTTGTTCGCGATTCGTATCAGGCGACGAAGCAATTTGCCTTTGTCGCCGACCTCTGGTTCGACCGCTCGCACAACACGGCGACGAACCAGTTCAATCCGCGCGGCTCCCTGATCTATCGCCCCGATCCGAACGACGTGATCCGGCTGGCCGGCGGCCGTTCGTTCAGCGAGCCGGATCCGTCGCTCTTCGCCGGGGTGTTTTCGTGGAGCGCGCCAGGCGACGCCAATAGCTTCAATCCCTCGTGTGGACCTGGAAACTTGGGATCGATCGGATCGGGGCCGGCTCCTGGTTTGAAGCCGGAAACCGCGACCGACGTCGAGCTCACGCTCGGTCATCGCTTCGCGACGCAGGTGTCGCTGCAGGCCGACCTCTACAATTCGATCGAGCAAAATCCGCTGGTCGGAGGTACCTTCCCGCTCTCGCTCGTTCCAGCCGGCAGCGCGCCGCCGGCCAACACGATCGCAGCGTTTTTAGCCAAGTACGCAACGCGCTGCGGTCCGGGTACGCCGGCCGTGCTCGGGTTCTCGTCGACCTTTAACGCCGGCTCGGCCGCCTATCGCGGCATTAGCTTGACCGGTACGTTCGGTCTGGCGCGCAACATCGAGCTGGATGCAAACTACAACATCCAGTCGGCAGTGTACAACGGCATCCCCAACGGTATCTTGGAGAACAACACGACGATCATCAATGGCAGCCAGTTCCCTGGGGTTCCGCTGCGTACGGCTAACGTCGGCCTCGGCTTCGAAAATCCGGCCGCGTCGTTTGGCGCGCGCGTCGACGAACACTACATCGGCTCGCCGAACGGTTACAACCGGATACCGTATTGGTATGCTACCGCGAACATCTATCAGACGTTCGAGAACAGGTTTACGCTCAATCTTGGCGTCAACAACCTGTTCAACAACATCGCGCAACCGTATGGCTACGTCGGATTGGGCACGTTCACACCGGAAAATGCATTCGGCGGGGATCGCAATGCCTTCGATCAGGCATCCGAACAGTATGGTTTGTCGGCGCGGCAAATCATGCTGAGCTTCACCATGCACGTCTAAAGCTCGGTCGCCATCAGAACGGCAGATGAACTGCGGTTCATCTGCCGTTCACCTTCGCGCTGTACGAATTGCTCGTGCCGTCACCGGCGGCGCGCACTTGCCGTTTGCGTCTAATAGGAGGTCTCATGCCGCTGATTGCCGCCTCGCCCCCACAGCCGGTTCCATTGTACGGTCACTTTGACTACGTGCACGTTGACGCAGCGCGCCGGCGCGTCTACGCCGCACACGGCGGTAATAGTTCGCTGCTGATCGTCGACGCCGATTCGGGCAAAGTGCTCGGTCAAGTCGAGGTCGGCGACATGGCCGGCAGCGCCGTCAATCCCGCCAACGGGCACGTCTTCACCGGTAACGGCAACGACCGGTCGGTGTCCGAAGTCGACCCGGTGGCCATGACCGATCTGCGCGACGTCGATCTTCCGGGGAACGTCGACGGCATCATCTACGATCCGGCCGGCGGTAAGATCTATGCCGACGAAGACGACGGCACGAAGATCTTCGTGATCGACGCCAAGACCTTCAAGCAGGTGGCAACGATCCACTTGCCGGGCCACAAGCCCGAGTCACTGGACATCAACGCTTCCAAGCACGAGCTCTATCAAAATATCTCCGATCTCGCCGAAGTCGTCGTCATCGACCTCAATACCGACAAGATCGTGCGCAGTTTCAAGACACCGGAGCTATCCAAGAATCACCCGCTGCAGTACGACGCTGCGTTCGACCGCATCATCGTCGGCGGCGGCGGAGTGCTGGCCTCATACGACACCGGCGGCAAGCTGCTGCACAAGATAGCGGTGCCGCAGCACATCGATCAGTGCTCGCTCGATCAGCAGCGTCACCTGCTGGCCTGCGCCGGCGGCTCGAAGATCACCGTGGTCAAAGATGCTCCCGACGGCAGCCTAAAGGTCGTCGGTCAGCTTGACGTTGCCGAGGGCGTGCACACGGTCGGGATCGATGCCAAAACCGGAGATATTTGGGGCGTGTGGGCTGCGCAGAACGGCGATTGGGTACAACGCTTCCAGTTCAAGTCCTAAGCAGCGGAGGCGTCATGCCGAAGTTCCTCCACACATCCATCTTTGTCAACGACATGGCCGAGTCGATCGCCTTCTACACCGAAAAGCTCGGCCTCAAACTGCTCGATGGCCCTTTTCACTATCCCGGCAACGCGGACATGGCGTTCGTCGGGAACGATTGGAACTCGTACATCGAGCTGGTATACGATCTCGAGGATCATCCGCCGTATACGCTCGGCAATCGCTACGAGCACTTGGCGCTGGAAGTCGACGGCGACGTAAAGGAGTTCGTCGCTGCGGCGCGCCGCAAAGGCGTGAAGGTTCTCAAGGACGCGTACAAGTCGCCGAGCGGCAAGCGCGCCATCGCATTCGTCGAGGATCCCAACGGCATACCGGTAGAGCTGCTCGAGCCACGGCACGCGGCAACGCTCTCTTAGCGATAGATATACGGATCGGCGGGCGGCGCAACCGGCGACAGGCGTTCGGCGCGCAGCGCAAGTTCGCCGTCGTGAAGCTCGAGCGTACCGTCGGCATGTAGCCAGGTGCCTTCTTTTGCCGGCGGACTCCCGGCGAGGCGAACCGCCATCGGCGTTGCATCGGCGCGACAGCACGTGATCGCATAGCGTACGAGAGCGGCGCCTCGCTCGTCGCGTTCGTAGGCGCCGGTGAACGCGATGCGTTCTCCCACGAACGCGTCGTCGAGCGTGGTGGCAGTAGCATAATACGCCGGCGGCGGAGCGCCGAGCACGGCGGCGGCAAACATCAATGCCGGAGCGCACAACGCTCGCGCGTCGCGGTCGCGGCGATGACGGAGGGCGAGCGCCGCTAAGACAACGGAGCAGCCCCATAATGCCGGGACAAAGCGCGGATGAACCAGCGCGGCGCCGCCCTGCGCGGCGGCGATCGCGCACGCGATGCTCGCTATCGCATGCGCCAAACCATCGTGCCGGAGACCGCTTTTCGTGGTCGCGGCACGCAACGCGCGTACGTCAACGACACCGGCGCTGCAGAGGAAACCCGTCAGCGTCTCCGGCGCGATCGCCCGTAGGGCGCCGCCGATGCCGACCACGCCGATGCCGCACGGCGCCAAGACGAAACCCAGCATGGCCCCCGTTAGCGCTCCGGCCGGGCCGGAACCGGCCCTCGCGACGAGTAGCGGGGCTACATGGGCGATGGCGCCGGCGAGTAGACCATATGGCAACAGCCCGGCAATCGTCCCCGCAGTGTCGACGCTCGCCGCGTGGTGTGTGCAGCGCCCGCGCCCTCGCGCCAGGATCGCGGCGACGAGGGCTGCCGCGCCGAAGCGAAGCAGCGCCACCATCGGCCCAAACGACAGCCAAGTGGCGATCAGCGCGGGAATAGAACGCGCGGCGGGTCCGTCGCCGCAGCCGCAGCCAAACAACGGAATCGCCCAGCGAAAACGTACCGGCAAACGCGCGGCCAACAGGCCCGCGGCAAGAATAAACGGCGTGCCTTCGAACAGGGTGGCCGCAGCGGTCGCCAGCACGTCCTGCGTTGTTTGTGCTGGTAGCACGGCGGCTGCACCCACAATCAGCACAACGACGAGAAGCGGATTCATGCCCTCCAAGATCAACGCGCCGCGTGGTACTGCCGACGTCCTTCCCGCCGACTCGGTGCGGTGGCAAGAGCTCGAAGCGCGCGCGCGCGCGTTGGCCGCAGCCTATGGTTACGGCGAGATCCGCACGCCGATCTTTGAATCCACCGAGCTCTTCGTGCGCGGAGTCGGCGAGCTGACCGATATCGTGGAAAAAGAGATGTACACGTTCACCGACAAGGGTGGGCGCAGCATTACGCTGCGGCCCGAGTGGACGGCGCCGGTCGTTCGTGCGGCGCTCGAGCACAATCTCTTCGCCTCCGGTCCGCAGCGGATGTACTACATCGGACCGATCTTCCGTTACGAGCGGCCGCAACGAGGACGCTACCGGCAATCGCACCAGTTCGGCGTCGAGTGTTTCGGCTTTTCCGGACCCGAGGCCGACGTTGAGGTCATCTCGCTAGCGTGGGCGCTGGTTCGCGCGTACGGAATAGAAGATGCTGCGCTCAATATCAACTCGATCGGCGACGCCTCGTGCCGGCCTCGCTATCGCGAAGCGTTGGTGGCGCACTTTGGTCCGCACAAGAGCCGGCTGAGCGCGGAGTCGCAGCTGCGGCTGGAGCGCAATCCGCTGCGCATCTTAGACAGCAAGGATCCCAAGGATATCCCGTTCGTTCGTACGGCGCCGACGTTTGAATCGGTGTTGTGCGATGCGTGTCGCGAGCATTTTGAAGCGGTCAAATCCGGCCTGACGGAACTGGGCGTTCCATTTACCGTGAGTCCGGGCATCGTACGTGGATTGGACTACTATACGCGTACGGTCTTTGAGATCGTCTCCGGCGCGCTTGGGGCGCAGTCGGCCATCTGTGGCGGCGGCCGCTATGACGACTTGGTGCGTTCGCTCGGCGGACCGGACGTGCCGGCGGTGGGATTCGCCCTCGGACTCGAACGGTTCTTGATGATGCTTCAAGCGCTCGGCGCGCAAGCGGTACCGGCGCGGCGCGGCGTGCAAGTGGTCGCATTGGGCGAACCCGCACGCGCGCGGGTGCTCCCGCTGCTGGGCCGGCTGCGCGAACGGGGCGTTCGGGCGTTCATCGACTTCGACGACCGAAAGCTGGTGGCGCAGCTAAAGATCGCGGATCGCAACAATGCGCGTTTTGCACTGATTCTCGGAAGCGATGAGCTGGTCCACGACCAGATCGTGTTGCGCGATCTGCAAACGCGTACCGACGAACGCCTCCCCTTGCGCGACGGGAAAGAGCTTGCCGCCCAGCTCGTGGAAAGAGGCTCGTGATGGACGAGGACCAGACGATCCGAGAGTTGCTCGGCATCATGGACGAGCACAATCTCGACCGCATCAAGGTGAAGGTCGGCGATGCGATCTACGAACTCGTGCGGCACGAGCCGGGCGCGTTTGCGGCGTCGCCCCAATTTTCCGGACCGCCCGTGACGTCGACCGACGCGTTGGCGGCGGCGCCGGCGGCGTCGGCAACGACAGCGGTGAAACGCGTGACCGCGCCGCTCACGGGCGTCTTCTACCGCTCGTCGTCTCCCGACCTGGAGCCCTTCGTCGAGATCGGTACGCCGGTCGAGGTCGGCGACGTTCTGTGCATTCTCGAGGCGATGAAGCTGTTCAACGAAATTCAAAGCGACTACGCGGGAACCATCGTGCGCATCGTCCCGGAAAACGGCGAACTGGTATCGCAAGGCGGCGATTTATTTTGGATCGAGCCATGACGGTCGACTATCGGGCAAGGCGCGACTTCGAGGCATTGCTGGCCGATCGCGACGGCATCTTCGAGCGCCCGCACTACAAGTCGCAGGTCGAAGCCATCGTGGAGGCGATCGTCGGCGCGCTGCGGAGCGGAAAGAAAGTGCTTTGGTGCGGCAATGGCGGGAGCGCAGCCGAGGCGCAACACATGGCGGCCGAGCTCTCGGGACGATACCTGCGCGAGCGCCCGGGACTTGCCAGCGAAGCATTATCGGTCAATAGCTCGACGGTAACCGCGGTCGGCAACGATTACGGTTACGACTACGTATTCTCACGCCAGGTCGAAGCGTTCGCCCAACCGGGTGACGTGGTCATCGGCTTGACCACCAGCGGAACGTCGCGCAACGTCGTGTTAGCGTTGGAGGCTGCAAAGAAGAAAGGCGCGGTCGCCGTGGCCTTTACCGGCAACGGCGGCGGTCGCGCCGCCGAGGTTGCAGACCTCGTATTGTTGGGCCCCGATGGCTATGCCGCCATCGTTCAGGAGGTGCATCAGGTCATGGCACACATCGTTTGCGACCTCGTTGAACAGCGCCTCATCTTCGGAGGATAACAGGTTGGACGTTTTGGCTTCGCCGGGCGCAGACACGCTCCTCAAGCGAATGCGGGGCAAGCGGATCATGGTCGTGGGCGACGTGATGATCGACGAATGGATCTGGGGCGCGGTCACGCGCATCTCTCCCGAGGCTCCCGTTCCTGTGGTCGCCGTACGCGATCATTCGTTCACCTTAGGCGGTGCCGGCAACGTGGCCAACAATCTGCGCGCCCTCGACGCGAACGTCACTGTCGTCTGTGCGGTCGGTACTGATTCGTTTGCGCAGCAGGTGCGCGACCTGTTCGCGGCCGAGCAGGTGGCAACCGATGGCGTGTTTAGCGTTGACGACCGCCCGACGAGCCGTAAGACGCGAATCGTGGCGCACAACCAGCAAGTCGTTCGCGCCGACTGGGAAGCGACCGCGGCGCTGCGGCCCGACGATCGCGCCCGGCTCCAAGGGTACATTCGAGCGCACGCCGCTGACTGCGACGCGATTATCTTTAGCGATTACGCAAAGGGCTTGCTTTCGCCCGACATCGTCGATTCGGCGAAGGCATGTCCTCTGCTGCTGGCCGATCCGAAACCGCAGAACCTCGACCTATTTGCCGGGATTACCTGCGTTGCGCCCAACGTACTAGAAGTAGCGGCTGCTACTGGGACGACGATCGATAGCGAGGCGTCGCTTTCGATCGCGGCGCAAGAACTCCTCAGGCGACTGAATGTCAGGTACGTCGTGATCACGCGTGGCGAACACGGGATGTCGTTGTTCACACGAGAGGGCTGGAACCTGCACTTTGAATCGGTCGCGCACACCGTCTACGACGTGAGCGGTGCCGGCGACACGGTCATCGCTGTTTTGTCTCTGGCGCTGGCAGCCGGCGCTGAAATCGAGCAGGCGGTGCAGCTGGCGAACTTCGCCGCAGGCGCGGTGGTCGCTAAACTCGGAACGGCGACAGCATCTGCCGACGAGATCGTCGCACTAGTAAGCCATGACGGCTGAGGAGTTCTTCGGGCGAACGCTCGATGCGGCGGCCGCAGTTCGGTGGCGAGAGGAACTGCGCGACGCCGGACGCCGGGTGGTCTTTACCAACGGCGCATTCGACGTGATCCACGCCGGCCACGTGAGCTATTTAGCTTGGGCGCGTGCCCAAGGCGACGCGTTGATCGTCGGCGTGAACACCGACGATTCGGTGCGCCGTTTAAAAGGCAGCCTTCGCCCGATCGTACCGTTTGCAGAGCGCGCGCGCGTCCTGTGCGCGCTGCGCAGCGTCGACGTGGTAGTTGGGTTTGGCGAGCGCACGCCCGAGATGCTGCTCGACCGCATTCGGCCCGACGTGCACGTCAAGAGCTCGCAGTACCGTGAAGACGAGCTGCCCGAGCGCGACGTCGTCGTCGCTAACGGCGGCGAGATTCGGTTGGCACCGCACGTCGCGGGCACGTCGACGACCGACGTGATCGCGCGCATCTTGACGCGGTATTCGACGGAACGGTAATCCGTGCGCATCGCG
>JBPYDW010000291.1:0-3355 GCA_051986335.1 Vulcanimicrobiaceae bacterium
ACCGTTTCCACACTATGCACAGACAGGTGTCGCAGCGTGTGGAATCGCACCACCGAGCGAAACCGCATCATCTTTTCTTAATGGAGAACGCGTCGTTGAAGAGAGCCGTAATGGCGTCGCTGGCCGCGCTTCTATGCGTCGGCCTCGCCGCTTGCTCCGGATCGAGCACGTCGAGACCCGGCGGCAAGACGATCGGGGTATCGATCCAAAACCGGGAAGCGCAGTTTTACGAGGACATGGAGGCCGGGCTGCGCTCGCAGGCCGCCAAGTACGGCTACAACGTCGTCGTCGTCGACGCCAATCGCGACAACGCGTTGCAGCAGTCGCAAGTCGAGGATTTCATCGCCCAAAAAGTCGATGCAATCGTCCTGACGCCATACGATTCGCAGGCGATCGGCAGTGCGATCGCCGAGGCAAACAAGGCCGGCATCCCGGTCTTTACCGCCGACATCGCATCGACGAGCAAGCTGGGCACGGTCGTCTCGCACATCGCCTCCGATAACGTGCAGGGCGGCGAAGTGGCGGGCAAGTTGATCTGCCAGGCCGTCGGCAAGACCGGCAACGTGGCGATCATCAACGAACCCGAAGTGACCTCGGTGCAAGACCGCGTCAGAGGCTTTAAGCAGGCGCTGGCGGCAAACTGTCCCGGCGTGAAGGTCGTCGCCGACGTGGATGCCGGCGGCCAACGCGACAACGCAGCCAACGCCACGAGCGATATCTTGCAGTCGCATAAGGACCTGCGGGGAATCTTCGGCATCAACGACGATTCCGCGCTCGGCGCACTGGCATCGGTGAAGGCCGCGGGACTGGTCGGCAAGATCGCTATCGTTGGCTACGACGCAACGCCGGAAGCCCGCACGGCCATCGCCGCCGGTCAGATGTTCGGCGATGCGATCCAATTTCCACAGCAGATCGGCCAAAAGACCATCGACGCGATTCACAGCTATTTCAGCGGGCAGAAGCCGCCTCCGGTCATACACGTTACCGTCGGATCGTTTACCAAAGCCGACGCGGCCAAGTCGGGGCAGTAACCTGGAACGTATTCCCCTGCTGGAGATGCGCGGCATTGGGAAATCGTTTCCCGGTGTCCGCGCGCTCGACGACGTCTCGCTGACACTCTACGCCGGCGAAGTGCTGGCGCTGGTCGGTGAGAACGGCGCCGGCAAATCGACGCTGATGAAGATCTTGGCCGGCGCCTATCAAGCCGACGCGGGCAGCATCCTCATCGACGGGCGCGAGGTGCACATTAGCAGCCCGCGCAGCGCCGAACAACTCGGAATCGGGATGATCTATCAAGAGTTCAACCTGGTGCCCGAACTCGATGCCGTCGACAACATCGTGCTGGGCAGCGAACCGACGCGAGGCGGTCTGCTCGACGAACGAGCCGCGGCGGAGACGGCGACCGCCGTGTTTGGGCGGCTCGGAATCACCCTGCCGCTGGACGTTCCAACCGGAAAGCTCTCGGTCGCCCAACAGCAGCTGGTGGAGATCGCTAAGGTGCTGTCGCGGCACGCGCGCATCATCGTGATGGACGAGCCCAGCGCCGCGCTCACCGATCGCGAGATCGATCGTTTGTTTGCCATCGTGCGCGCCCTGAAGGCGGAGGGGGCCGGCATCATCTACATTTCGCATCGCATGGAGGAGCTGCCGAAGATCGCCGATCGTATAACCGTGCTTCGCGACGGACGTGTGGTCGAAACGCGCGATGCCAAAGACTTCCCCGCCGATCAGATCGTGCGCGCGATGGTCGGCCGCACGCTCGACGCGCACTTTCCCGAGCTTCCGCCGGTGCCGGCCGATGCGGCGACGGTATTGGACGTGCGCGACCTGACGCGCCCGCCGGCAGTCAACGACGTCTCGTTTTCGGTGAAGGCCGGCGAGATCGTCGGATTGGCCGGCCTGGTCGGTGCCGGACGAACCGAGATCGTGCGCGCCATTGCCGGCGCCGACATTCCCAGCAGCGGCACGATCTTGGTCGACGGGAAACGCGTGATCGTGCGCACGCCGGCCGACGCGATACGCGCCGGCATCGCCTTCATCACCGAGGATCGAAAGGCGCAAGGTTTGGTGCTGGGCATGACCGTTCGCGAGAATGTGACGCTCGCCCACCTCGCGCAGTTCGTCAATCGCGAGATGCTGATCGATCGCCGCGAGGAGGTCGACGCGACGAATCGCTTTATCAACGAGTTGCGCATTCGCACGCCGTCGACCGAACAGGTGACGGCGAACCTTTCGGGTGGAACGCAGCAGAAAGTCGTCCTCGCCAAGTGGCTCTTGGGCGATGCGCGCGTCTTTCTGTTCGACGAGCCGACGCGCGGTATCGACATCGGCGCCAAAACCGAGATCTACAACCTGATGGCGAATCTCGCCAAGAATGGAGCCGCCATCGTGATGGTGTCGAGCGAACTGCCCGAGGTCCTCGGAATGTCGGATCGCATCCTGGTCATTCGCGGCGGCCGCATCGTCGAGGAGTTTGCCCGTGGGCAGGCTACGCCCGATGCCGTCATCGCCGCGGCTGCCGGCGCCGCCGGAGCCGCCGCTTGATGGAAGTCGCCAAGAGGAAGCCGTCGACCGCGTTTTGGCTGCGCGCCGCCGGTGCCGTCGCCGTCGTCGTCGTGCTGGTTCTACTGGTGAACGCCGCCGCTCACGGTGCGCTGCTCACCACCGGAAACATCGTTCAAGTCCTGCGGCAGATTACGTACAACTGCATCCTTGGCTTCGGCGAGACGTTCGTCATCATTACGGCCGGCATCGATCTGTCGATCGGCTCGTTGGTCGCACTTACCGGCGTCGTCATGGCGCTGGTCGCCAACTCGTTGCACGTCACCGGCTTTCCGCTGATTGCGATTACGCTGTTGGCCGGTCTGGCCGTCGGTGCGCTGGCGGGTTACGTCAACGCCCTTCCGGTAGTGAAGCTCAATCTGCCGCCGTTCATCACCACGCTGGCGATGCTACAGATCGGCCTCGGTCTCGCATTTATCATCTCGCACGGACGGCCGGTCGCCGTTATCAGTCCCGACTTTCAAAACATCGGCTACGGACCGTTTTTGGGCGCTCTCTTCAGCGCGCTGCATCTGCCGACCGTTCCGATTCCGGTCGTCTGGATGCTGGTCGTCGGCGTCATCGCCTCGGTGTTGTTGATGCGCACGCGCTTCGGCCGTTACGTCTTTGCCTTGGGCGGCAACGAAGAGGCGGCGCGATTGGCCGGCGTCAACGTTGGACGGGTCAAGACGATGGTGTACGTGATCAGCGGCATGTGCGCCGCCATCACCGGCTTCCTGTACATGGCGGAGTTTTCGTCGGGATCGCCGCAAACCGGGACCGGCGACGAGCTGCTCAATGCGATCGCTGCCGT
>JBPYDW010000292.1:0-5016 GCA_051986335.1 Vulcanimicrobiaceae bacterium
ATCCCGTCGGCGTCTTTTGCCCGGGCGACGCGCTGTTGACGCTACCGTTCCGGCACATTCGCGAGGGTCTGGCCGAAATCGTAAAGCACGGTATTATCGCCGGCAGCGTACTGTTTGACGCGTTGGAGAATTTGGCTGCGCACCCGTTCGGTAAGTGGCCGTGGCCGGCGGTTGTAATGGCCTCGATCGACGTGAAAGCCAACATCGTCGCCCAGGATCGCGTTGAGCGCAGCGGGCGGGCGGTGCTGAACCTTGGACACACGTTCGCTCACGCCATCGAGCGCGCGAGTAACTTTCGGATTTCGCACGGCGCGGGCGTTGCGATCGGGCTGCGCGCTGCCGGCCTGTTGGCGCTGCGCAGCGGCCGTTTCTCCGAACGCGAGCACTTGCGGGTGCTGGCGTTGCTGGCGTTGTTGCGGCTACCGATGTGCATGCCGCTCGCGCCCCGGCGCGTTTTCGAAGCGATGGCTGCCGACAAGAAGCGGCGCGACGGCTCGTTGCGTTTCGTTCTTCCCGACGCCATCGGCGACGTCGGGTACGGAATCGAGGTCCCAAATGACGAGGTCCTCGAGGTACTCGATCGCATCACGCGAGATCCGGTCGGGCCCGAGTTTCGCTAAGCGTGATCGTAATTGAAGCGCTGGCAGCGGTGCGCTCGTCGCGTTTCGACCTGCCGCTGACCTACGACCCCGCAGGGTTGGAGCTACGAGTGGGTGACGTCGTTCACGTGCCGCTGCAATCGCGCGACACGTTGGCGTACGTCGTTGCCGGGCCCCACGAAGTGGCAGATTCCTCGCGGATCAAACGCGTGAGCGAACGAGTAGACGTGCCGCGCGCCTTCGACGAAACGGGTCTGGCCTTGGCGCAGTTCGTGGCCGAACGCTACGTCTGCACGCTGGGCGAAGCGTTGAGCGCGGTGACGCTCAATGCGGCCTTGCCGCGCATCGTCGACGTGCTCGACCGCTCGCCGCAGGAACCTGCGCCGGGCCGCTATCCTTCCGTCCCCGCGCGGTTGACCGCCCTGATCTGGAACGACTTACCGCAGGGTTTTACGCTTGAGTCATTGCTGCGCCATCCCGAAGCACGCCGCGCGGGAGATCGGGCCTCGCTCTTGCGCTACGTGCAGGCGCTGATCCGCGGCGGAGAGTTGAAGCGAATCCGCCGCTTTAGCACGCCTAAGACGCTGCCGTACACGATGAAGCTGCTCTACCCGGGCGATATTCCGATCGCCGGCAAGAAGGCAGCGGCGCTCGTGCGGTTCGTGCGCGAGCAACCCGGCGTTCCTCGCGCCGATGCCCTCCTGGCGGGGTTTTCCCATGCGGTGCTCGCTCGCGCGCTCAAAATCGGCGCCCTACGCGAAGAGACGATCGAACCGAGCCGCGTGCGCGGGACGCCGCTCGATGGTGCACCGCAAGTTGTGCCTACCGCCGATCAGCGGGCCGCGCTCGAGCGAATCGATGGCTGGATCGATCGGCGAGAGCCGCACGAAGCGCTGCTCTACGGGATCACCGGTAGCGGAAAAACATTCGTCTATCTGCGCGCGATCGAACGGGTGGTGCGCGCCGGAGGGCGGGCGCTGGTGCTCGTACCGGAGATCTCGCTCACGCCGCAAACTGCAGGCCGCTTCGAGGCGGTCTTCGGCGAGCGGGTTGCGGTGCTGCACTCGGCACTCTCGGAGCGCGAGCGGTTCGAGGCGTGGCAGGCAGCGATGCGCGGCGAGATCGACGTCGTGGTCGGCGCGCGCAGCGCCGTGTTTGCACCGCTTCCCGATGTGCGGCTCATCGTCGTGGACGAAGCGCACGAAAGCACGTACAAGCAGGACGTCGTTCCGCGTTACCATGCGGTCACGGTGGCGCGCGAACGGATGCGTCTTGCCGGCGGCGTGGTGATCTTGGGAAGCGCTACGCCGTCGCTGGAAAGCTGGTCGGCGGCAGGCGACGGCGGGATCGAGTTGCTGCAACTCAAGGAGCGCGCAACCGCGCAGCCCCTGCCGCCGGTGCACGTCGTGAATATGGGGCGCGAGTTCGAAGGCGGAGGGCGGCTCTTTAGCGCGCGCCTGACGCAAGCCTTGGCCGATCGCTTAGCCGCCGGAGAAAAGGCGGTACTGTTCGTGAACCGGCGCGGCAGCGCCGGCTTCATGCTCTGTCGCAGCTGCGGATTCGTCCCCAAATGTACGCGCTGCAGCGTCTCCCTGGCCGTGCATCGTTCGGAGCGGCTGCTGCGCTGTCATTACTGCGATTTACAGCAGCCGATTCCCGGCGTGTGCCCGCAATGCAGAAAGCCCACGATCGCCGAGTTTGGCATCGGCACCGAACGTGTAGCGGAAGAGACGGCAAAACTGTTTCCGCGCGCTCGCGTCGTGCGAATGGATTCCGACACGACGACGCGCGTTGGCGACCACGCGCGGTTACTTGCCGAATTCGAAACTGGGGGCGACGTCCTGGTCGGTACGCAGATGGTGGCCAAAGGGTTGGACTATCCGAGCGTCACGCTCGTCGGCGTCGTTGCGGCGGACATCGGCTTGCACGTCGCCGACTTTCGTGCCGCGGAGCGCACCTTCGACGTCATCACGCAAGTGTGCGGCCGCAGCGGAAGAGCCGGCCCCGGAGAAGCGATCGTGCAGACCTATGCTCCCGAGCATCCGGCGATCGCTTGCGCCGCCGCCCACGACTACCGTGGATTTGCGCGGCAAGAGTTAGCCGAGCGGCGCGAGCTGGACTATCCGCCGTTCCGCCGGCTCGCGTACCTGGGCGTTATCGGGCGTGATTTACCTTCGGTCGTGCGCAAGAGCGAAGAATACGCAAGCCGGTTGCGCGATTTGCGGTTCGCGCAAGTTTTAGGGCCGGCGCCCTATCCGGTTGCGCGGGTGAACCGCGAGTGGCGCTATCGGATCCTGATCAAGACGACGAACGCGCGCGCGCTGCGCGATGCGATCCGCGAACGCATCCTGGTGACCGCCCGCGCCGACCGCACCACCAGGGTAGCGGTCAACATCGATCCTTAAGTCTTCTTGCTGCTCTTGCGCGCCGTCGTCTTCTTGGCGCTGGTCTTTTTCGTGCGCGCGGTGCGCGTCGTCTTAGCCGGACCGCCGGCCTTTCGCAAAGCTTTGGCCAGCCGCGACTTCTTGCGTGCAGCTTTGTTGGGATGGATGATGCCCTTGGAGGCGGCCTTGTCGAACTGCGCCTCTACCGGCGGCGCGGCGGCGGCATCGCCCTGCGCGACGGCTTTCTTGTAGACGGTTTTTAGGCGCGACTTCGCGTCGAGGTTGCGTTTGCTGCGTTTGTGCGTTTGCCGCGACCACTTCTCTGCGGCTTTGATATTGGGCAAGGGCTACTCCTTAGCGTCGATGGGACAACGGCTCGAAGTATACCACAGCCGCGTCCCGCGGTCAGCCCGTCTGCCGAACGCCTCGCGCCGGCCGCCGCGCCGAACGGTGGAAGAGGCCGAGCATCGATGCGACAAATTCGGCATCCCACTGCGTGCCGGCTCCGCTGCGCAACACGTCGCAGGCGCGCCAGGGAGCCATCGCCGCCTGGTATGGCCGGTCGGTGATCATCGTGTGGAAGGCGTCGGCGACGGCGACAACGCGGGCCGCAACCGGAATAGCGCTGCCGGCGAGGCCGTCGGGATAGCCGCATCCGTCGATCCGCTCGTGGTGAGCGCGCACGACGGGTGCGCACGCGCGCAGCGACGGGATCTGTTGCAGGATGCGCTGTCCGGCAGCTGCATGCTCGCGCATCACCGCCCATTCGTCGCCGGTTAACTCGCGCCGCTTGAAGAGGATCGAATCGGGGGTCGCCAGCTTTCCGATATCGTGCAATACGCCGCACAATTCGATAAAGTTCACCGTGTCTTCGGGAAGCCGCGCCGCTTGGGCGATGCGGCGTGCCCATTCACCGACGGCCTTGGAATGCGCGCAGGTTTGCGGGTCGCGCTCGTTGAGCGCGGCCAGCAGCACGGTCGTGTTTTCGGCCAGCACCCACGACGCCGCCGGTGGTGGCGAGCCGACGGTATCGATGCCGGCGGCGGTCGCCGCGATCTCGCCCTTGGCTACGTCCAAGAACGCCCGCAAGCGGCGGTTGTCGAGCTCGAAGCGGCTGACCGCTTCGGTGAACAGAACGGCGATGGTGACGTCGGCGATCTCGATGGCCGCCGCCGAACCGCGGCGGCGCCCTTCACGCTCCGCCCAGCCGCGCAGCCCGATCGGCTTCGACAGCTGCACGGAAAGGCAGAGGCGGTCGAGTAAAATTTCAGCGCAAGCCTGCGTATCGTTCGGCGCTTCGTTCAAGCGCTCGGCAACGCGCTGCGCCAGCAGCGGCAGGTCCTTCGACAGCGTCGTCGCGGCGTCGGGTAGCGTACGAAGTTCCATCACGCTAACCCCTTCGACTGCGCGTGCGCAATGGTGGCGGGCGTACTCACCAGTTCGCACAGCGTATCGACGATCAGCGGATCGAATGCGCTGCCCTTTGCCCGAACGATGCCATCGAGCACCTCGCGCGGCGAGACAGTCTGCGACCCCGACCGTTCTTGCAGCGCCGCTGTGAACGTTGACGCGACGGCGATGATGCGCGCTGCGAGCGGGATGGCATTAGCGCGCAGGCCGTCCGGATATCCACTTCCGTCGAAGCGCTCCAGATGGGCGCGTACGATCGGTGCGTGCGCCAGCAGCGCCGGAGACTCGCTCAGAATCTGCGCGCCGTGCACGGCCTGCTCGCCGCACGGCGATTGCGAAGCGTTGCGCGAAACGCGCAGCGTACCGATCTCGTGCAGTTGTGCGCATTCCTCGAGCTGGGACGCCTGCTGCCGGTCGAATCCAAGCTGCACGGCGATGCGCGCGGCGAGTGCGGCGGTGAGCCGGCCGCGTTCGTGGAGGTTGGGATCGAAGGCGCGCAGCGCCGCAGATAGTGCTTGCACGGCAGCCGCGCGACCGTTCTGAGCGCTCGGCTCGGCAGCAGCCTCGGCGAGGCTGTCGTGATAGCGCTGCAAGAACTGGCCGGCGAGCGTAGCGCAAAACGC
>JBPYDW010000293.1:0-2075 GCA_051986335.1 Vulcanimicrobiaceae bacterium
TTTTTCTTGGAAGCGATTGCTGTGCTGGCTGGCATTGCTGGCGCTGATCCCGGGGCAGGCGGGAGCGCAAATATCCATTACCACCGGGGGTCCGCCGCCGCCCGACTTCAACGCCGCGCAGCGAGGACAGATCCTCGACGGCATATCCGATGCGCTCAAGGGCTACATCTATCCCGACGTTGCCGACAACGTTCGCGCCGCGCTGCGCGCGCAGCGCTCCTCGCTCGTCGCGATCACCGATCCGGTCGCCTTTGCGAAAGCGGTCAGCGCGCTGATGAATTCCAGCGGCAACGACAAGCATCTCAACCTCATCTATTCGGATCAACCGCTCGAGACCGATGAAAAGCCGACTCCGGACCAGGTCGCGCGCGAAAACCAGTTCAACGTCTTGACCAACGCCGGCGTTCGCGTCGCTCAATGGCTTCCCGGCAACATCGGCTACATTCGCATCGCAGGCTTCCCCGCGGATTCTCCGGCGACGCGGCACGCCATCGACGCTGCGATGGCAACCGTCACCAACACCGATGCGTTGATCATCGATCTGCGCAAGAACGGCGGCGGCGATCCATCATCGCTCGATTACTGGATGGGCTACTTCTTCGCCACGCCTACCGAGCTGACGTCGATCCACTGGACGACGCCGACGCCGCACGTGGATCGCCAATTTAGCGCCGCCACCGTGGGCGGAACGCGCTATGACAAGCCGATCTACCTGCTGACCAGCGCGCGCACGTTTTCCTGTGCCGAACAGTTCACGTACGACCTCAAGGCGCTGCATCGGGCGAAGATCGTCGGTGAAAACACCGGCGGCGGCGCAAACCCCGGCGACTTCCACCGTCTGACCCCAAACTTCGCCGTTTTCATTCCAACCGGCCGAGCTTACAATCCCTACACCAAGACCAACTGGGAACACACCGGCATCGCGCCCGACACGGCAACATCCGCCAAAGACGCGCTGGTCACCGCGTACACGCAAGCGCTGCAGCACGATACCAACGCCTTTCAAGAGCTTGTCGTCCAACGTCAAGAACTGCTCAAGGATCCTTCGGCAGCGATCGCCGGAGCCTTTGGTCCCTAGCGCTCGTCTGGGGCTGGGCCGCTCCACCGGCCCGGCCCCAAGTCAAGCTGGATCTCTTTTGTACTTGCGGCGCACGAAGCCTCGCAGCAGGCTCGTTGCCAAAACAAAGAGCAGACAAATCGCAAATGCGGCCCACGACTGAATACGGTGCGAGAGCAGAACAAAGGCGGCTACAGCTACCACGTCGCGCGCAAACGTCGCCGCAGCCCACGCCAGCGTTCGACCACTGTCGATCCCAGCGGCAATGTAGCCTCGAACCGAAACTAAAGTCAGAGCGATAAGAGCGACAAACCCGAGGACGGCGGAGCTCTCCCAGCTCATGTCGTCAGTTCAGGTTGACAACGCGCGGATGCAAGTGCAGCTCGTGCAGCACGCGCTCGTAGTCGGCGGGCTCGACGTCGGCCCACTTCTTCCCTAGCAGCGCCAGCAGCGCCGCCTCGACGACGTTCGTGCCGAAGGAGCGCCCGCCGAAATCGGGCGTGGTGGTGATCAACATCTTGACGCCGCGCGCGCACAGCTCGTCGATGTTTCCGGGCGTGACCGTGTTGGTGAGCACGATCTTGCCGTCGAGATGGCGCGGCATGAACTGACGCATGAAGTGAAAGTCGCCGGCGATGATCTCGGCTTCTTCGTAGTACTGCGGATACTTGGGCTCGGGCGGCTTCTCTTGCTTCTTGCCGGTTGGATAGAAGAACTGAAACGGCAGCTTGCAGGCGTCGGGCAAATATTTTTCGGCCAGCTCTTCAAACTCGTGCAGCCCGCGCACCGGCTTGTCCAAATCGAGGGCGAAGATGAAATCGCCGAACAGTACGTCGGCACCGGCATCAACCAACGCTTGTGCCATGCCGAAGCGATCGAGCGCGCTCACCATCAGCACCTTCTTGCCGCGCAGATTCATGCCGAGGTCCTCTTGCATGAAGCGAATCGCTTCGCGCTCGAGCGTATTCTTCAAGCCGCTGCCGTCGACGACCGGCGTCGTCTTGGCTGCCTCGAGCAA
>JBPYDW010000294.1:0-4328 GCA_051986335.1 Vulcanimicrobiaceae bacterium
GTTGATCACGCCGTATTGGAACCAAATTGCCTTGGCGCCGATTGCAATCGCCTCTTTCGTCAGTTCGACCACCTCGCTCGGCTTGCGAAAGACGTCCACGATATCCGGCGGTCCGTTTTCGGCGGCGTAGGCGGTGAGCGATGGGTAGGCCTTGACACCGTCGATCGCTTGCAGCGTCGGATTGATCGGCGTCACGACAAACCGCCCGCGCGTGCGCAAAAATGAGAACACGGTGTAGCTGGGTCGCTGTTCGTTGGCCGAGGCTCCCACCATCGCGACGGTGTGGCTGCGGTCGAGCAACGCTCGACGCTCGCCGATCGTCGAAAGAATCATTGCGCCACCGTTAGGCGTTGGGCAGAGCGCTCGTTTGCGGCCTGCTTCAAGCCGTTGTCCAGATCCCACAGCAGATCGTCGAGATCTTCCAGGCCGACCGACAATCGGATCAACTCCGGGCCGACGCCGGCGGCACGCATCTCGTCATCGGTCAACTGCGCGTGCGTCGTGGAAGCGGGATGAATGACCAGCGACTTTGCGTCGCCCATGTTGGCGACGTGACTCCACAGCACCAGTGCGTCGATGAACCTGCGCCCGGCCTCGCGTCCGCCTTGCACGCCGAAGGTGACGACGGCACCGGCACCGTGCGGAAGGTAGCGCCGCACCAGCTCCGCTTGCGGATGGTCCTCTTCGCCCGGATAATTAACCCATGCGACTTCCGGGCGGGTGCGCAAGAACGCAGCCACCGCCCGTGCATTGGTCACGTGCCGCTGCATGCGCAGCGCGAGCGTCTCCAAGCCGAGCATGAGAACCCACGCATCCATCGGCGACATCTGTGCGCCGACGTCGCGTAGCACTTCGGAGCGTCCGCGCATCAGGAATGCGTATTCGCCGAACGTCTCCACGAAGGGCTTGGCATGGTACGCCGGGCTCGGCTCGGTGAGCAGCGGAAATTTGCCGTTGCCCCACGGAAACGTGCCGGACTCGACCAGCACGCCGCCGATCGTGGTACCGTGCCCGGAAATGAATTTCGTCGCCGAATGCACCACGATGTCGGCACCGTGTTCGATCGGTCGGCAGAGGTACGGGGATGCAAACGTGTTGTCGACGACGAGCGGAATCCCGGCGTCATGTGCGATCTCGGCGAGCGCGCGCAAATCGGCGACGACACCCACCGGGTTGCCGATCGTTTCGGCGAAGAGCAGCTTGGTGTTCGGACGGATCGCTGTGCGAATCGCTTCGTGATCCTCGACCGGAACGAACGTCGAAGTTATTCCCATCCGCTTGAGCGTCACGGTAAACTGGGTGACGGTGCCGCCGTAGACGCTCTGCGAGCTCACCACGTGATCGCCGGCCTGCGCCAGCGCCAGCACCGTACAAAGTTGCGCCGCTAATCCGCTGGAGAACGCGATGCCGCCGAGTCCGCCTTCCAGCGATGCCATGCGTTCCTCAAAAGCGGCGACGGTGGGATTGCTGATGCGCGAGTAGATGTGTCCGTAGCTGCGCAGCTGAAAAAGCTCGGCGGCCTGTTCGGTGGAGTCGAAGACGTAGGCGGCCGACTGATAGATCGGTAGGCTGCGCGCGCCGGTCGCCGGGTCGGGCGGCGCGCCGGCGTGAATTGCGCGAGTTGAAAATCCGAAGGTGCGGTCTGGCATGGTCTGCGGGTATTCGCGCGGTTATCCGTAACGCATGCTGCCGGCAGCGTCGCGCCGCTTTGCTGGCGCCAATTGCCGCTCGAATGAGAGGGTGGTCCGGCCGGGCTGCGCGCTCGGTCGCTCACCTGTATCGGCGGGACTTGCGGACCAGCGAGGGAACAATTGTACTGCTATGGGAATGACGCTCACCGAAAAGATTCTCGCCCGGCATGCCGGCCTCGATGCCGTTGAACCGGGGCAGATCATCAATGCCAACGTCGATCTGGTGTTGGCCAACGAACTCTCCGCTGCGGTCGCAATCGGAGTTATGCGCTCGATAAAGGGCGCAGATCGCGTCTTCGATGCTTCGAAGATCGCGCTGGTCGAAGATCACTTCGTGCCGGCCAAGGATCCGCAATCGGCCAAGATCGCAAAGATGATGAAAGACTTCGCGATCGAGCAAAAGATCACGAACTTCTTCGATGTTGGACGCGGCGGTATCGAGCACGTCGTGCTTCCCGAAGAAGGCCTGGTTGCGCCGGGCGAGCTGATCGTCGGCGGCGACTCGCACACCTGCACCTACGGCGCCCTCGGCGCGTTCGCAACCGGCATGGGATCGACCGACATCGCCGCTGCCTTCGTACTCGGTGAAGTGTGGCTCAAGGTGCCGGCGTCGATCAAGATCGTTTACAGCGGGCAACTCGGCAACATGGTCTATCCCAAGGACCTCATGCTGGCGACCGTCGGCCGGCTGGGAATCGACGGTGCGACCTATCGCGCGATTGAATTTCACGGCTCGACCGTCATGGCGCTTTCGATCACCGGACGCATTACGATGGCCAACATGGCGATCGAAGCCGGGGCGAAGAACGGCATCTTCCACGCCGACGAAAAGACGATCGCTTTCGTCAAAGAGCGCACCGATCGGCCATTTATCGTGGAGCGCGCCGACGGCGACGCGGTTTACGAGCAGGTCATGGAGATCGACGTCGATGCGCTCGAGCCCCAGATCGCCTGCCCCAACACGCCGGATAACGTGCATCCTATCTCCGAGGTGCTGCGCGAAGAGGTGCCGCTCGATCAAGTGTTCATCGGATCGTGCACCAACGGCTATCTGGAAGATCTGCGCATCGCGGCAAAGATCATGGAAGGCAAGAAGATTGCGCCGCGCCTGCGCGTGATCGTGAATCCGGGGTCGCAAAAGGTGTGGATGGCGGCGGCGCAAGAGGGGATTCTCACCACGCTCGCGGCAGCCGGTTGCGTTGTGAATACGCCGGGTTGCGGTGCCTGCTTTGGCGGACATATGGGGACGCTGGGCGATGGCGAGCGTTGCCTTTCGACGACGAATCGCAACTACGTCGGCCGCATGGGATCGCCCAAGGCCGAAGTGTACTTGGCATCGCCGGCAACCTGCGCCGCCTCCGCAATCGCGGGAAGGATTACCGATCCGCGCGTCACCGAGCTGGCGGGGGTGTAGCACGTGGCAACATTTCGCGGCCACGCTCACACCTACGGCAAGAACGTCGACACCGACGTGATCATTCCCGGCAAGTACTGCAACATCGTCGATCCGGTCGAGCTCGGAAAGCACGCGCTGGAAGGGTTAGACCCGGAGTACGTCGGCAAGATGAAGCCGGGCGACATCATCGTCGCCGATTCAAACTTCGGTTGCGGGTCCAGCCGTGAGGTTGCGCCGATCGCCATCCGCGGCTCGGGAACTTCGGCCGTAATCGCCCGTTCGTTCGCGCGGATCTTTTACCGCAATGCCTTGAACATCGGGCTGGCGATCTTCGAAAGCCCGGAGGCGGTCGACGGAATCTCTTCGGGGGACGATGTCGAGGTGGAGCCGTCGACTGGAATCATCCGCAATCACACGACAGGCAAGCAGTTTCAAGCGGCGGCATTCCCGCCGTTCATGCAGTCGCTGATCGAAGCCGGCGGCTTGCAGCCCTACGTCGAGCGCCGCCTGCAAGAACGAAGCGCTTAGGTTACGGCGGGTTGTAGCCGCCGCCGCTCGATGGTCCACCCATTCCGCCCGGCGACGCGCTGATGTTGTCGAGGAAATTTTCCTTCGGACGGTAGGCGGCGGTAAACGGCGTTGACTCGCTGGTCGACGTGAGCATTCCCAGCATATCGGTGGTGCCGTCGAGTTGGGCGGTAAAGGTCATCGACGATCCGTCGGCCATCGTCACCACGATTCGAACGCTCTTTCCGTCGAGCGAACCTGCCAACGGGTGCTGTTTGTTGTCCGCGTCGAGGTAGACCCCGGTAAGCGCATTCGCGTCTTGCTTCAATTTGAAGTGGGTGTACATCGTCTTGTCGCCACGCTGGATTTGCACTTCCCAAACGCCTTCGATCCCTTTGCGTTTGTCGACCGGCGGAGCCGGCGAAGCTTCGGCGCCGGCTTTATGCCCCGGGAACGTTGCGGTTGCACTGTTCGGCGAGCCTTGCGGTAGCGGCGCGGCGCCATTTGGCACCGGAGTCGGCGATGCATTTGGCACCACTACCGGCGCAGGTGAAAAGGCCGGCAGTACCGGCGGAGTCGGCGGTGCGGTTGCGGCAACTGCGACGTGCATCGGCACGATCGGTGCGGTGGCTATCAGAGCGGCGAAGGTGGCAAGGACGGCGAGAAGGGTAAACGGCTTTTTCACGGCTGCTGCCTTTGAATTTCGTCGCTGGAGCTCCTCCGCGGCGTTTTCT
>JBPYDW010000295.1:0-6615 GCA_051986335.1 Vulcanimicrobiaceae bacterium
GGGATCACGCGGCCGGCCCCGTTCGCGCTGGTCGACAATCGATACACGCTGTTGGACGCGAGCGACTTGGTATTTGTCGACATGCCCGCCAGCGGCTATTCGCGCATCTGGCCGGGCTACGACGCCAAGAAAGTGTTCGGCAGCGACAACGACGTGCACGCGTTCGCCCAGTTCATCGAGCGCTACATCACGACGTTCGGTCGCTGGAACTCGCCGAAGTTCTTGTTCGGCGAGTCGTACGGTACGCCGCGCTCGGCGATGCTGGTAGATTACCTGCAGAACGACGGTATCTCGATCAATGGCGTGGTGCTGCAATCCTCGCTCCTCAACTACCAGTTCGCCCCCTCATACGTCTTTGGCGGTGCGGCGACGACCGATTGGCAGTTCATCTTCGCCCTGCCGACCGAAGCCGCTGCCGCCTGGTATCATCGCGCGGCCGTCGGCGCACCTAAGAGCTTGGACGCATACATGACGCAAATGCGCCGCTTCGCGATGGGTGAGTATCGTCAAACGCTTTTGCAAGGGAATCAACTTGCTCCCGGCGACTTCGACGCGATGGTAAACCGATTACACGCCTACCTGGGCGTGTCGACCCAGTACATCCGCAACGCGAACCTGCGAATTTCGTCAGCTCGCTACATCGCCGAGCTGCGGCGCGAACGGGGCCAGACCGCCGGCATCTACGACGCGCGCTACCTCATGTACTCGCTGGATAACGCCGAGGAGACTCCCAGCCTCGAGCCGACCGATGCGGCGATCGACGGCCCGTACCGGGCGATGTCCAGCGTGTACCTTCGCAACGAGCTCCGCTACAAGACGACGCTGACGTATCTGCTCAGCGCTTCCGCTGCGATCCAAAAGAGTGGGCCGTGGGACTTCAAACACAACGACGAGCTGCCGCTCAATACCGCGCCGGATCTCGCCGAAGCGATGACCTTCAACCCTCACTTGCGAGTGTTCTCGGCGAACGGCTACTACGATTCGGTGACCCCGTTTCTGGCCACCGTCTACACGCTGCAGCACCTCAACTTAGCAGCGCCGCTAACCGCCCACATCTCGTACGGGTTCTATCCGTCCGGACACATGATTTACCTCAACACTGCCGCGCTGGCGCAGTTTCATCGCGATTTGGAGCGCTGGTACGCCGCGACGCTAGCCGCGCATTAGGATGACGGCGGCGTAAGGCCGAAGGGACGCGCATGGTAAAAGGAGTGTTGCTCGGTATCGCCGGTGCGATCGTGGGAGCATTGCTGGTGGCGTACGTCGCCGTCACCGCGGGGCTGGTTCCGGCAAATGCCGACGGACGACCGGGAAGCATGGAGCGCTGGGCGGCTCGAACCTCGTTGGGCGTCGCCGTCGCACGCGGGTCGTCCTCATTGACGAACCCGCTTCAAGCCGACGACGATACGCTTATCGCCGGAATCAAGTCCTACGGCCAACACTGTGCGATCTGTCATGGTGATTCGACCGGGCGGCCTACGTACGTGGGTTTTGGATTGTACCAGCACGCGCCCACGCTCGGACACCACGGCGTCGAGGACGACCCCGATGCGGAGACGTACTGGAAAATCACGCACGGCATCCGGTTTACCGGAATGCCGTCATTTTCTCGAACGCTCTCCGACGAGCAGCGCTGGCAACTTGCGACGTTCCTAAAGCACATGGACAGACTTCCGGCGCGCGCGCAAGCCGCCTGGAAGGCCGTCAAAGCGCCGGCTGTGCCCTCGAGTCTCCTTCCGGCAACACGAAACTAACCAGAGTTCCGCTTCCTGGCGCGCTGCGAATCGCAATCGATCCGCCGGCGCGCTCGACCGCTCGTTGCGCGATCGCTAGACCCAGGCCCGATCCTTCAACCGCAGTGCGCGATTCGCCGCGATAGAAGCGGTCGAATGCGTGCATCACGTCGCGCTCGTCCATGCCCGGCCCCTCGTCCGCGACTTGGACGCGGGCATGTCCGTCCGAGGAACTCACCGCGAGGCGCACGGGCGATTCGGGCGCGTATTTAATCGCATTTTCGGTGACGTTCTTAATCGCCTCGGCTAGCTCGGCTTCATCGCCTTCAACATACACCGGACCCGCGGCGCTCACTTCGATTCGGCCGCCGGCGATCGGCTCCAGCGCACGCGCAACCTCGCGTGCGGACGCCGACAGATCGAAGCGCGTCACGGACGGCGTTTCGGGCCGCTCGAGACGAGCGAGGTAGATCAGCTTGTCGATCAAGGCGCGCATGCGCCGGCTCTCGTCGAGCATCGTGTTGTGGACGCGCGCAATGCCGTCCGGATCCCGCACGATGCCGGCAATCAAAACGTCGAGATATCCCATGATGATGGTGAGTGGCGTTCGCAGCTCGTGACCTGCATCGGCGATGAACTGCCGCATGCGCAACTCGTTGGCGCGGCGCTCGGCGGTCGCTACCGTTAGGCGGCGGGCAACGTCGTTGTATGCCGCGGTGAGCGCTTGCAGCGCTCCGCTCTCCTGCGTCAACGGCTCCGGTTCGAAGTTTCCTTCGGCGATGCGGTGTAATGCGCCGGTGACGTCGGTCAGCGGTGCGATGGCGCGCGCGGTGATGACACGGCCGAGAAGCCATGCGGCGATGATCGCCAGGATGCCGACCGGAAGAACGATCGACCAATACCCGCCCAGGAAGCGGGCGAAGCGCGCGATGTCGGGTTCGACGACGATCGTTCCGCCGTTTACGCTCACGCGCTGCGGTCGCATTCCCAGCGCCTCGGCGATCGCGTTAACGGCGCGCCCGAGCGCCGTTTCGCCGGTTGGCGTTCCGGCCAGCAGGTGATGCGCTTGGTCGAAGACGAGCGCCCGAACCGGACCACGTGCGACGCCGTGCACGATCGCCGGCGCGGCCGCAGCGAGCGACTGGTGTGCTGTCAGCGTTGCGGCGATCTCGCCGGCACGGCGTGCCGCTTGCGCGACCGCATCTTCGACGTTACCGACATAGGATGCGAAGGCGAGCACGGTAGTCGTGGCGGCGACCGCCACTATCAGCGCGGCTGCAAGGAGCACGTAACTGCGAACCAATCGCCGGCGGAAGGCCGAGAATGTGTCGTCAGTCACGAATGGTGTATCCGACTCCGCGTACGGTGTGGATCAGGCGTTTGGAATAGCCTTCGTCGACTTTGTCGCGCAGGTACGAAATGTAGCGCTCGACGGCTCCGGTACCGGCGTCGGAGTCGACTCCCCACACGTCGTCGAGCAGCTCCTCGCGAGTGAACACGCGACGCGGCCGGCGCATCAACGCCACGAGCAGGTCGTACTCGAGCTTGGAAAGGTCGAGATTTCGGCCCGCACGTTGGGCGATGTGCGCTTCGAGATCGACGTGAAGATCGTCGAAGTGAAGCACCTTCGGATGCACGATGTGCGGCCGGCGCAACTTCGCTTCGATATGGGCGATCAGCTCCGGAATCTCAAACGGCTTACTGAGATAGTCGTCGGCACCGTGCGCCAGACCCTCGACTTTGTCTTCGACCTCGCCCTTTGCGCTGAGCATGATGACCGGTGCCTGCGTGACTTGTCGAATCATCGGCAACAGCGCGATGCCGTCGATCTTCGGCATCATCACGTCGAGCACGATCACATCGGGGACCCACTCGCGCACCAGCCGCAGTCCGGCTTGCCCGTCGGCCGCGGTGCGAACGACGTAGCCGCGATGCGCCAGCGCGAGCTCGAGCAATTCGCGGATGCGGGGCTCGTCGTCGACGACCGCAATGCGCGCGGCTTCCTCGCTCATTCGAAACGCAACGCCTCGATCGGATTTAGCATGGCCGCTTTGCGAGCCGGCTGGTAGCCGAAGAAGACGCCAACCAGCGCCGAGAAGACGACGGCCAATGCGATCGCCGAGAGCGGCACGATCGTCGGCCACTTGGCAAGCAGCGAAACCACGACCGATCCCAGCGCGCCGAAGACGACGCCGATAGCCCCGCCGGCCGTCGAGAGCAGCACTGCCTCGGCCAGAAACTGGCGCAGGATGGTGCCGGCGCGCGCGCCGAGCGACATTCGCAGTCCGATCTCACGCGTGCGCTCGGTCACCGACACCAGCATGATATTCATGATACCGATGCCGCCGACCAACAGCGATACCGCGGCTACACCGGCGAGCAAAACTTCCATGACCGTTCCGGACGACGCCGCTGCGGCGGCGACGTCTTGGAGGTTGCGGACTTGAAAATCGTCGGTCAGCGGCGGCACGATGCGATGCCGCTGCTCGAGCAGCGTCGTAATCTCAGCCTGAACGCTGTCTTCCTGGGTTGGATCGGATGCCGAGACCATCAGCGTGCTCACCGTGGTTTGACCCGTCAAGCGCTGCATCGCCGAAGTGTAAGGCACCAGAATCGTATCGTCCTGGTCCTGGCCCACGCCGCTCTGCCCGAGCGGCGAAAGCGTTCCGACGACGGTGAACGGCACGCCCTTGATCAGCACCGTCTGGCCCAGCGGCGAGGAGCCGTCGGGGAAGAGGTTCGTTATCACGGTTTGGCCGAGCACCGCGACCTTTGCCGCCGATGCCACGTCGTTTTGCGAGAAGAACGTCCCGCTTGCCAGCGGCCAGTTACGAACGAACGTGTAGGTCGGGGCAACGCCGCTTACGGTCGTCTGCCAGTTTTGATTGCCGGCTACGACTTGCGCGCGCACGGTGACCGTCGGCGACACCGCGGCGACACCGGGGAGGTTGGCAATTGCCAGACCGTCGTCGGGCGTTAGCGTCGACGCGCCGCCGAAACCGGTGCGCGCCCCGGTCTGGGTCACGCTGCCCGGCTGCACGATCAGCAGGTTGCTGCCGAGGCTGGAAATCTGCTTCTGCACCGACACGCGGGCGCCGGTGCCGATTGCGACCGTCACGACGACCGCGGCGACGCCGATGATGACGCCCAACATCGTAAGCAACGAGCGCGACCGATTGCGTAGGAGCGCATCGAGGGCGATGCGGATAATACCGCGCGCGTTCATGCTACCATCTCCGATCGAGCACTGTCGGACACGACCAGGCCGTCGCGAAAGGTCACGATGCGATGCGCGTGGGCGGCGATGTCCGGTTCGTGCGTGACCAGCATGATCGTGATGCCGCGTTCGGCATTGAGTTCCTTGAATAGGCGCATGACGTCGGCCGACGTCTTCGTGTCGAGGGCACCGGTCGGCTCGTCAGCCAGAATCAAGCCGGGATCGTTGACCAGCGCGCGAGCGATCGCCACGCGCTGTTGCTGACCACCGGACATTTGGTTGGGATGGTGCGCGCTCAGATGTGCCACGCCGACGATCTCCATCTTTTCAAGTGCGATGCGGCGGCGCTCGGCCTGCGGCACGCCCGAATAGATCATCGGTAACTCCACGTTCTCCAACGCCGTGGTGCGCGGCAGCAGGTTATACGCCTGGAAGACGAAGCCGAGACGACGGCTGCGAATGTCGGCGCGCTCGTCGGCACCGATGTCGGCGACGTCTTGCCCCTCGAACTCGTAGCATCCGCTGGTCGGCTGGTCGAGCAGACCGACGATATGCATGAAGGTCGATTTTCCCGAGCCCGACGGTCCCATCACGGCGACGAACTCACCCGGATCGATGCGCAGGTCGACGCCTGCCAATCCGGTGACCTGCTGGTCGCCCAGCTCGTAGATCTTGCGCAAGTCGCGCACGGCAACGACGGCGTTCATCAGTGAATCCCCCGCATGTAACCGCCGCCGCCCATGTTGAGCGGAGCAGAAGCGTTGCCGGGGCGGCGGGCACTGGTCCCCGCACCGATCACCACGCCGTCGCCGGCTTCGAGGCTGCCGCTCAGCGGAGTTACCGCCGCTTGCGTGCCGCTAACCAGGTTTACCCGCACCTGCAGCGGAGCGACGTGACGGCCTTGCAGAACCCGCAGCGTTGCGGTGCTGCCGGGCGTCGGTGCAACGCCGCCCGACGATGACGTTTGTCCCCACGGCGAGCCTGCCGCGACGGCGTTGCGTTCGTGCAATGCAGCGACCGGTACCACGAGCGCATTCTTAGCGCTCGCGACGTCGATCGTTGCGTTGGCGGTCATTCCGGGCAGGAGTTTGCCTTGCGCGTTGTCGACCAGCGTGATAACCGAGTAGGTAACGACGTTCGAAATCGTGGTTGGATTATCGCGGACCTGCGAGACGACGCCATGGAAGACTTCGTTGGGATATGCCAACACCGTGAAGTCGACCGGCTCACCGGCGCGCACCGATCCGATATCGGGCTCGCCGACGGCGATGACGACTTCCATCTTCGAGAGGTCTTGGGCGATCGTAAAGAGCGTCGGCGTCTGCAAGCTGGCGGCAACGGTCTGTCCGACCGATATCTCGCGGTCGATGACCGTACCGTTGACCGGCGACGTGATCTCGGCACGTTGAAGGTTCAGCTCGTTCTGCTGCAGATTTGCCACTTGACCGCTAACCGCATCTTGCGCAGCCTGGACGCCGGCGGAGCCGTTGTCGGCCTGTGACGACGCCTGCTCCGCTTGCGCTTGCGCGGTCTGTACGGCCGCTTGGGCTTCGGTAACTGCATCTTGGTCGCTCAGCACCTGACTGTGCGCGACGTATCCCTGGGCCAGCAGCGTCTGATCGCGCTGCAGCGTCTTTTGAGCTAAACCGTAAGCGCTTTGCGCTT
>JBPYDW010000296.1:0-6732 GCA_051986335.1 Vulcanimicrobiaceae bacterium
CGCCGGCGTCGCGCGTGGCGACGGCGCCGTTTTCGGCGTTGAACGTGGGCCACGGCAGGTTGGGCGGCAACGCTCCGCGTTGCACGCGCTCGAACTGCTCGGCAAGCTCCGGGTTCTCGCGCTTCCAGTCAGCGTAGGTCTGCTGCCAGGCCTGCTGAAGCTGCGCACCTCGTGCGGCGACGCCGCGAAAGAACGAGAGCACGTCGTCGGGCACCAAGAACGTAGGCTCGAGGGGCCAGCCGAGATGCTCTTTTGTCAACTTGGTGTTTTCGGGACCGAGCGGTTCGCCGTGCGCTTTGAATGAATCTTGAACCGGCGAGCCGTAGCCGATGTGCGAGCGCACGGCGATGAACGACGGCCGGTCGGTGACGTTCTTGGCCACTTCGATCGCCAGCGAAATTGCGTCGGCGTCGTTGGAGTGCGCGGCGTCCACCCGTTGTGTGTGCCAGCCCGATGCATCGAAGCGGGCCAACGCGTCGTCGGTGAAGGTAACGTCCGTCGGTCCGGCCAGTGAGACTTTATTGTCGTCGTAGAGCACGATGAGCTTACCGAGCTTTAGGTGACCCGCGAGCGAAAGCGCCTCTTGGCTGATGCCCTCCATGAGATCGCCGTCGCCGCATAAGCAATAGGTGTAGTGATCGACGATCGTTTGGGCACGGTTGTAGATCGCACCCAAGTGCGCTTCGGCAACCGCCATGCCGACGGCATTGGCAAAGCCTTGACCGAGCGGGCCGGTCGTGGCTTCGACGCCCGGCGTATGCCCGTATTCGGGGTGTCCGGGCGTCTTGCTATTGAGCTGCCGAAATGCTTTGATGTCGTCCAGCGTCAGATCGTAGCCGGACAGGTAGAGCAGCGAGTAGAGCAACATCGAGCCGTGCCCGGCAGAAAGGACGAAACGATCGCGGTTGGGCCACTTCGGATCCTTGGGATTGAACCGCAAGTGGCGTGTCCACAGCGCGTAGCCCTGCGCGGCGGCGCCGAGCGGGAGGCCCGGATGCCCCGAGTTAGCCTTTTCCACCGCATCGACACTCAGAAAGCGAATGGTATTGATGCGCTGCTCATCAGCGGGCGAGTTCGGCACAGCTGCTCCTCTAATTAGGACCGCGGACGCGGACGGGAGTGATTCCGCACTACCCCGGCGGTTTCTTACCCGCCTTCGGGGGCGGCCACGCCATGGCGTAGAAAGCGACTGCCGATGAACGCGCCGGAACTGCAATCCGAGGTTTTAACGCTTCTGAATGATCCCTCGGATGTCAAGGGCAAACGCGGGCGCGCACTCGACGAGGTTATTGCGGCTCTTGACGACGGCCGACTGCGGGTGGCGACGCCGCAGCCCGACGGCCGCTGGATCACTCACGCCTGGATCAAGCAGGCGATTTTGTTGTACTTTCGCCGGCGCGACGCCGAGTGGATCGGCGATCCGCAAAGCGATATGCTCGCTTACTTTGATAAGATTCCGATCAAGAAAAACTTCGACGCACTTGGCGTACGCTGCGTTCCCGGCGGCGTCGCGCGCTATGGATGCTATCTCGGCCGTGGTGTCATCTTGATGCCGGGTTTCGTTAACATCGGAGCGTACGTCGACGACGGGACGATGGTCGACACCTGGGCGACGGTTGGTTCGTGCGCGCAGATCGGCAAGAACGTGCACATCGCCGGCGGCGTCGGCATCGGCGGCGTTCTCGAACCGCCGCAAGCGGCGCCCGTTATCGTTGAAGAGGGAGCCTTCATCGGTTCGCGCTGCATTATCGTTGAGGGCGTGCACGTCGGAAAGGAAGCGGTGCTGGGTGCGGGAGCGGTGGTAACGGCCTCGACGCCGATCATCGACGTTCGCGGGAGTTCGCCGGTCACGACTCGCGGAGCGATACCGGAGAGAGCCGTCGTCATTTCCGGAACCGCGACCAAACGTTTTCGCGCCGGCGATTACAACGCGCCGTGTGCGCTGATCGTCGGCACGCGCAGCGAATCGACCGATCGGAAAGTTTCACTCAACGACGCCTTGCGCGAGTACGAGATCGCACTGTGAATCCGCGCGTCCTCGATATTCACGGCTCGGTCATCCGCCGCATCGCCGCGCTCAAGCGAAAGACGTCGATCGATTTAGGCCTAGGCGAGCCGTCGCTGAGCCCAACCCGCGCGCATCTGGAAACGGCCATGCGCCGTATCGACGCGCACGGCATACGCTACACGCCAAACGCCGGCGAGCCGGCGCTGCGCGAGGCGATCGCTCGCTACTATTCGTATCCAGGAATGGCTACGGCGGAGAGCGTGTGCGTGACGACCGGATCGCAAGAAGCGATGTACGTCACGCTCAAGACACTGCTCGATCCGGCCGTGGACGAGCTGCTGATCGTGGAGCCGGCCTTCCCCTCGTACGCCAAGATGGCCGCGCTGGAAGGCATCGGCACGCGAACCGTCTCGATGCGCGAAGACGAGGACTTTGCTTTCGATGCCGAGCTGGTCCTCAATGCTATCGGTCCGCATACGCGCGCAATCGTTTTGTGCTCGCCCTGCAATCCGACGGGCCGCGTGCTGAACGAAGAGCAAGCGAAGGCACTGGTGCGCGGGTTGGAGCGGCGCGCCGGAGATCCGGTTTGGTTGATTCACGACGAGATCTACCGCGAGCAACAGTACGTTGGCGACGCGGCCGATTTGGGAGACCTGGCGCCGTACACGATCGTCACGAACTCGCTGAGCAAAAGCAACGCGCTGACCGGACTGCGCTTGGGCTGGCTGATCGGACCGCCGGCCTTCGTCGAGCAGGCGATCAAGTGCCACGCCTGGCTAACGTCGTGCGCGGACGCGTTCGCGCAAGCGGTCGCGCTGAGCATTTTCACGACGCCGGGCGGAATCTCCGAACACGCCGGATGGTACCGGCATCGCCGAAGCGAGATCGTTGCGACGACTGCCGAACTGGGGCTGCGTGCGCTGCCGTTGGATGGCAGCTTTTACACGTGTGTTAGGCTGCCGGACGAAGTCGTTTCACTCGACGCCGCGCTGGAGCTGGTCGAGCGGCACGACGTTGTCGCGATCCCGGGCAGCGCCTTTGGAGCGGCCTTCGAACACTGGCTGCGGCTGAGCTGGGTGGCACCGCTGAACGACGTTCGCGAAGGTCTGCGCCGCATCGCCGAGTTTTGTGCAACCGCCGGCGGCGCGCAGGCGTCGGTAGCGGCGAAGGATGGATAGCAGATGAAGATCGGGATATTGGGAAGCGGTGACGTGGCTAAGGCGTTAGCGCGCGGATTTCTGGCGCGCGGCGATGACGTGATGCTGGGAACCCGCGATCCGGCAAAGCTGGAAGACTGGCTGCGCTCGGCCGGCCCGAAGGCGCGAGCTGGTTCCTTTGCACAAGCGGCCGCGTTCGGCGAGGCGATCGCCTTGGGGACGCTGGGAACGGCGACCGTCGGGGTCCTCGAAGAAATCGGTCCGGCGCCTTTCGCCGGCAAAGTCGTCATCGATGCGACCAATCCGCTGGATTTTGACGAGTCCGGCGCGCACTTGGCATTCGGATTCAGCGATTCGCTCGGCGAGCGAGTGCAGCGCACGATTCCCGGTGCCAAAGTGGTGAAGGCATTCAATACGGTCGGCAATCAGTTTTTCGTTAAGCCGTCGTTTGCCGGCGGTCCGCCGACGATGATGATCGCCGGCAACGACGCGGACGCGAAGAAGACGGTCGCCGGCATGCTCAAAGACTTCGGTTGGGAGAGCGCCGATTTCGGAGGAATTGAATCCGCCCGCTATCTCGAGCCGATGTGCATGGCCTGGATCGCGGTCGGAGCTGCCGCGCACAACTACCACCACGCATTCAAGCTATTGAGTTAGCTCCTACGCGATATCGATCGTCTCGGCGACCGTCGTTGCGGGAGGGATCGGCTTCCCAATTTCCCTGGCAGTCCGCATCCAAAGCTTAATCGCTTCACGAACGTGGTCGCGCGCTTCGTCAACGGTCTTGCCTGCTGAGAGGCACCCGGGCAGATCGGGAACGACAGCCCCCCACGTGCCGTCCTTGGCTCGATCGAACACTACCGCATATCTCATCCGCTTTTCTCCTGCGCATACCTGACGGCGCGGCGAACAGCAGCCGCTACCTTTGGGGACAAATCGCCTGGGTGGAATGGCACGACCGTGAGTGGAGCGTCAGCGTCACCAGGTAGACCAAAGATATAATGACTTCCCGATACGCGCAAGAGTGAGTAACCGGCTCGTTCTAGCAGCCTCATCGCAACGCGTGGCCTCATCTCGTGGCCAATCCCACCGAGTGGGACCGCAGCTACCGACAGCTATCGAGCTCTTGCGATGGAAAATTTGAAACCAATACCAAGTGGCCAGGTATGCACCGCCGTGAGGTATTCTTGCCTGCTCATTATTGCGGCTGCGCTATCGGCATGTACCGGCAGCTGGGCCAAGACCACGTTCGTTTCGCTCAAGCCGCTGCAGGCGTCACGCGTTCGTGGAGACGCTTACGTAAATCTTTCTGTAGCTTGCGGGTACTGCCAACCACGGCCAGGCAGCGAAATTACAGTCGCTCTCAGCGGCGCCGTGCGTGCAAACGAGCGATACTCCCTTGTGTTGGCCAACGGTTCATGCTCGGATTACGCTGGCGATGGCGACGTGATCGCATCCGGAAGCGGACGAACCTTCAGCGCTGTCGTTCGGACGCACATCGACACGCGAATCGACGTTCTGACCAGCCGAGACTATCTGCTAGTGATTCGAAACGGCGCGCGGCGTGCGGTCGCGTGCGGCAAGATCTACGACCCTAGTCTATTCTGATGCCGGTGCCTGCTGTTCGGTAGCCGGGCCGACCCACACGGTTTGCACGTTGACGAACTCGTGGATGCCGAAGGCGGCAAGTTCGCGGCCGTAGCCGCTCTTCTTGACGCCGCCGAACGGCAAGCGCGGATCGCTGGCGACCATGCCGTTGACGAAGGCCAAGCCGCACTCCATTCGCGCGGCAAACGCTTCGCCGCGTGCCACGTCGCGCGTCCACACGCTGCCGCCCAGACCGAAAGTCGAGAGGTTGGCGAGCTGTAACGCGTCGGCTTCATCGGATGCGCGAATGACCGCTGCGGCCGGGCCGAACGTTTCCTCATCGAACATGCGCATGCCGGGGCGCACGCCGGCGACGACCGTCGGTTCGTAGAAATTTCCCGCGCGCTCCAGCGAGTTGCCGCCGGTCGCAATCTGTGCGCCGGCAGTAGCGGTTGCTCGCACTTGATCGTCGAGCGCGTCGAGCAGATCGGCACGCGCCACCGGCCCGATCTGCGTCCTGTCGTCCATGGGGTCGCCGACGATCTGCGCGCCCGCTGCAGCGGCAAAGCGACGTAGGAACTCGTCGTAGACCGGCGCCTCGACGATGAATCGTTTGGCGGCAATGCAGGACTGGCCGTTGTTTTGAAAGCGTGCGGTCACGGCAGTTTTCACCGCGAGATCGAGATCGGCATCGCTCAAAACGACGAAGGCGTCGGAGCCGCCTAACTCGAGCACGCTCTTCTTGAGCGCCGCACCTGCCGCCGATGCGACCGCCACGCCGGCGAGTTCGCTGCCGGTGAGCGTGACCGCCGAGATCCGAGCGTCGGAGATCAAGTCATCGGTTGCGTCGTTGGAGAGGATGAGGGCGGCGAAGAGGCCAGCCGGGGCGCCGGCATCGCGAAAGATTCGCTCGATCTCCAGCGCGCAACGGGTGGTGATCGATGCATGTTTGAGGACGAAGGCATTTCCCGCCATGATCGCCGGTACAGCCGCCCGGAAGACTTGCCAGAACGGAAAATTCCACGGCATAACCGCGAACACGACGCCTAACGGTCGGAAGGCGACGTAACTGCGCGATGCCGACGACGGCGTCGGCTGGTCGCCCAGCAGCGCCGCACCGTTCTCGGCGTAGTACGTGCAGCACCAAGCGCACTTTTCAACTTCCGCCCGCGCCTGCGTAATGGGCTTGCCCATCTCCCGCACCGCCGTCGCCGCCAGTGCGTCGCGCTCGCGCAGCAGCGCGGCAGCAACGGCGCGCAGCAGCGCGGCACGCTGGTCCAGCGATCTGGTACGCCACTCGCGCGCGGCATCGTGCGCAGCCTGCAATCGCTGGTCGACCTCGCTGGGTGCCATGTAGGCAAACCGCTCCAGCTCGTTTCCGTTCGACGGATCGATGGTGGCAAAACCGCCGGCGCTCATCAACTTTGACGGCATGTTACACGGTGTGATCCGACCAGGGGCCCTGCGGGCCGGCGAAGATCTCGATCAGCTGACTGGGGTGCAGATACTCGCGTGCAACGCGCTGCACGTCGGAGGCGCTGACGCGTGCGTAGCGATCGGCCAGCGTGCGGTAGTAGTCCAGCGGGAGATGGTTCGAGGCAACGTCCATCAGCTCGTCGGCTTGTCCGTCGCTCGATTCCTCGGAGAGCAATGCGGTGTTGACCAAGCGCGTACGAGCTTCCATCAACTCCGTTTCGCTTACCGGCTGGCTCTGCAAACGCTCCAGTTCGCGGCGCACCAGCGATATCGCCGGCAGCACCTTGGAAGGCGCAGCGTTGAGCTCGATCTTGAGGTCGCCGCGATACTCGTCTGCGGTCAGCACCGCTTGCGAGCTGTACACCAATCCGCGCTTCTGCCGCAGCTCTTGCCACAGGCGCGACTCGAAGGCGCCTTCTCCACCGAGAATTTGCACGAGAACGGCCATGGCGTCGTAGTCGGGGCTGTTGCGACCGATCGCCGGTTGCCCTAAGCGGACGTATA